>JAEURF010000120.1:0-3440 GCA_016789205.1 Anaerolineales bacterium | reverse complement strand
CGATACGGCGAATCTAACATCACCAAACGTGTACCTTCGCCCCAGGTTTCCCATTTTTTACGGACTTTTTCTGCATCGGCTGGTTCGATAGTGATATGCACCGCAGTGACATCATCAGATAACATGCGCGCATAACGCAATGCTGAAAGTGTGCCTTGATGCACGCCGCTGACCGGCATAATCACGCGATGACGAATCGTTTGCGGTGGAATTACGCCGAAGTTTTCAAGTGAAAGTTCTCTTGCAAGGTTTTTATAGTGGCGATGAATTAACCACAAAATTGTAACCATGATTGGGATGAGCACCATCACAATGTACGCGCCATCTACAAATTTTGTGACCGCGAAAACCAACATCACAACAAAAGTACAAAGTGCGCCAAATCCGTTGGCGAACATTTTTATTTTCCATAGCGGGTCAAAAGTTAAAGTAGAACCATGCCCGGCTTTTTCTTCTCCGGGTGAAAGTTTACCGCTCCGCCACCATCGAAATGCCATGCCAGACTGAGCAATTGTAAAAGAGAGAAAAACGCCAATGGCATACAAGGGGATAAGCCGCGTCACACTGGCTTGAAAGATAACAATCAAAACTGCGGAGAAAAATGCCAATGCCACCACACCACGTGAATATACAAGGCGACTGCCACGATAGGTCAATTGGCGCGGCATAAACCCATCCGTTGCCATCAAGGCACTCAAACGCGGAAAGCCAGCAAAAGCCGTATTTGCCGCAAGCATTAAGATAACGGTTGTACCAAGAATTGCGCCAGTATAAAAAATATTTTGACCACCAAATGCAGTTCGTGCAATTTGTGATATGACTGTCTCATACTCGGATGGAATCGCCTGAATATGTACGGCAAGGAAGGAAATCCCTAAGAACATCAGTGAGAGAATGGTTGCCATCCATGTCAGTGTGATTGCCGCATTTTTACTACGTGGCTCTTTGAAGGCAGTAATGCCTGTCGAAATTGCTTCAATACCAGTTAGGGCGGCAGTTCCACTTGAAAAAGCATGTAACAACAAAAATGGTGTGATGAAAGCAACGACAGTATGTGTGTGAACCATTTCGGGCGGATTAATGACTGTGCCAAGTGAACCAGTTAGGTATTTAAATAACCCTGTGCCAAGCGTAACAAAGAGTATAAAAATAAAGAAAAAATTGGGAATGACAATTGCCGCGCCAGTTTCACGTAAGCCACGTAAATTTAGCAAGGTAATTAAGAATATAGCAAACACTGCGAGATATACCCGATATTCATAGATTGCAGGATATGCCGAAGCAATTTGCGCCACCCCAGAGGAGATAGACACGGACACAACCAAAACATAATCCATGAGAAGCGATGATGCCGCCACAAGTGCAGGGAATTCTCCAAGATTATCTCTCGCTACAATGTACCCACCACCGCCCTGCGGATACGCTTGAATCACTTGTATGTAAGATGTCGCCACAATTGCAAGCAAGACTACAATTGCAATCGAAATTGGAAAAACATATTGAAACCCTTGCATACCAGCAATTGCAAGAATTACAAGAATTTCTTGAGTCGCATACGCATTTGACGACAATGCATCAGATGCAAAAACTGCCAAGCCCACGCGCTTACCAATGGTTTGATGCGACGCATCCGCCGTAGAAAGCGGTCGCCCAATTAGCCATGAACGCCAACTACGGCGCGGTTTATAATCTGTGCTTCTTTCAATAATGGGAGTTTGTTTATTTTCTTGATTAATCATTCGTACCAACTTAATAACAGACAAAAAGTATGCCCTTCCCGCGGAAGGACACACTTGGATTATAGTACAAATTTATTTTTCGGGTTACGAGTCACTTAAAAGGTGTAGACAAGCTAAAAATCATTATTTCAATTCTTTTGGCTGTACCAACGGAATTTGCAAATAAAATGTACTGCCTTTGCCAACTTCACTTTCTACCCAAACTTTTCCGCGATGACTTTCTGCAATGGAATGCACAATCGCTAAGCCTAAACCAGAACCGGGTTGCGAACGTGCTTCACGTTGTTTACCGCGATAAAATTTTTCAAACAAACGCGGCAAATCATCTGCTGGAATGCCGATACCTGAATCTTGTACAGCAAAGACTAAAGCATTCGGTTCAGAGATTGTGCGGATAATAACGCTTCCATGCTCAGGGGTATATTTGATCCCGTTTTCAACCAAATTGTACACAGCCTGATGCAGAAGAGCCTGGTCAGCTTCAATAGCATTGGGCATATCTTTAGATAATTCCAATTGTAAAGAAATATTCTTTTGTAACGCTTGTAAATGTAAAGCACTGGTAACGCGCTCTATTACATCCAAGACTGTCACATTTTCAACTTGCAAGCCTACCCCAATTTCAATGCGACCTAAATCCAACAAATTATTAACCAAGCGAGACATATTCTCTACACCCGTAATAATCTTCTTGACATAGCCATGCTGTTGTTCGTTTAACTCACCTGCTGAATCTAACATGGTGGCATAACCGCGCATTAACGTTAATGGCGAACGCAAATCATGGCTGACCGTCGCCACAAATTCAGATTTCATCGTATCCAATTCTTTAAAGTGCGTCACATCACGCATAATACACACACGCCCAATTTGCCGCCCTTCCACCATGACCGGCGAAGCGGTTGCTAAATACGTGCGTTTATCTGCCAGAATAATTTCAGCAGATTGTTTTTCAGAAGTCGTGCTTTGTAATAAATTTAATAATGGCTTGAGTTTAATAACTTTTTCAGTTGCCATACGAGAGCGCGTATCATCATCCATGTTAGGTCCAAGTGCGGCGGCGGCGGCAAAATTTGCGAGCAATAAACGATTACGATGGTCTGTAACCAGTACTGGGTCTGGTGTGGAATTAAGAATCGCTTCCAGTTGGCGGCGAGAGGCTTCCACGTTAAGAAAGAGATGCGCATTTGCAATAGCCAAAGCGGCTTGCCCGGCGAGCGTCGTCACAAAGCGCACATCTGAATCAGAAAATTTTCGCGGCTGTTCATATCCAGCCCAGACCACGCCATAATAACGATTTTCATGACGCAAAGCCACAGCCAACAATGCCAACGGTTGCGGTTTGGTTGGGTCTAAATCAATTTCGCGTGAGCGTGTTAGATTTGGTAAAACAATTTTTTGCTGGCTTTGTGCAAGTTGAAGAATTTGTACGTCAAGATGTGCATACGAATCTTGTGCAGTACCCAACGCAAAACGGGATGGCAATTCAACATACGTATCAGGCAAAATCTCCGGCGAGAGTGCCACGCGCACAGAGTTTGCACCCGTAGAAAGAATCGCTTCTAAGACAGGTTTGACTGCATCTTGCATTTCCAAACTGGATGCAACGCCTTGACTGACCTGTAACAACTTATTGATTTCTTCCAAGCGGGATTGCAAACTGGAACGCATCTGTTCAAACGCACGCCTGAGTTGTGCAAC
>JAEURF010000011.1 GCA_016789205.1 Anaerolineales bacterium | reverse complement strand
GAACCAACGGCTGTTCCGCCAATTCCTAATCTTCGTAATCCTTCTGCTGACCTTTTGACTCTTTCAATATCTCTTTCAATGGCTTTGGCATACGCGCCAAACTCTTGACCTAAACGGACTGGCACAGCATCTTGCAAATGAGTGCGACCTGATTTAATGACATCATTAAATTCTTTTGATTTATTTTCTAACGCGGTTTGCAAATTTTTTAATGAAGTTAATAATTCATCCACGCGCCATAATGCACCCAGACGAATCGAAGTTGGAATCACATCATTGGTTGATTGCGCCATGTTGACATGGTCATTCGGATGCACGTAATATTTTCCGAGGTCACCGCCTAAAATTTGTGTGGCACGATTTGCAATCACTTCATTGGCATTCATGTTATGGCTTGTGCCCGCACCTGCTTGAAACGGTTCAACCACAAATTGCGAATCCCATTTGCCATCCATCACTTCAGATGCGGCTTGGGAAACAGAATCAGCTAGACCCTTAGCCGTGAAGCGTTTTCCATCTACTTCTCTATCATTGAATAAACCTAAATCATAATTTACCAAAGCCGCCGCGCGTTTCACCGCCGCAATAGACCATATAAATGCGCGCCATGGTTTTAATCCACTAATAGGAAAATTTTCTACAGCGCGTTGCGTTTGGACACCATACAAAGCATCGGCTGGGACATTTAATTCGCCAAGCGAATCTTTTTCTTTACGAAATTTTTGTTCAGACATGGACTCTCCAAGTTTTTTCTCAATTTTACTCCGTTCCTTGTACTATAATCAAAATAATGTTATCAAAAGTCCGCCGTTTTTTTGCCCCGCCCATTTTTGAAGACCCAGACAAAACTCGTCTGGCGAGAATTTTGAACGGGTTTGGCTGGGCAGTAATCGTCATTATGTTGGTACTGATTGTTAATCGTATTAGTACAAAAGCATGGGCGGGTGGCTCGGCATCTTATACATTCCCATTCGTTGTTTTTATTATTCTTATTATGCAATTTATTATCCGTATGGGATACGTGCGTTTTGCCGGGCGTTTTGCAGTGACGTTAATTTGGATAACCATGACTTATCAAGCCGCACAAGCCGATGGGCTTTGGGATGTAGCATTAATTTCTCACCTCGCTGTAATTTTGCTTGCCGCACTGATGTTGGGTTGGCGTGAAGGTGTCATTGTAGGTGTTTTCAGCCTTATCACGATTTGGTATTTCGCTTATCAGCATCATATTGGTTCACATGAATTTAATCTAGACCCGCCACTCAACTACGCCCGCGACCTCACTGCGGTATTCGTTATCACAAGCGTATTAATTTATTATCTTGTTTTTATCATGAATCGTTCATTGACAGAATCAAATGTGGAATTAAAAGAACGATTACGCGCCGAAGCAAAACTCCAACTTCAAGCAGATTATCTAACTGCGCTTCATGCAACGACGTTGGGCTTGGTCAACCGCCTCGAATTGAGTCCACTCCTCGAGTCTTTATTAGCTCGCGCCAGCCAATTAATGAACACCGAACATGTCGCCATTGATATGATATTAGATGATGAATCTATGTTACGGCAAGCATTAGGCTTCGGCATATTTGCTGACTACAATGGAGAACTTACTCCTAAAGGTAAAGGATTAATTGGCAAAGTGTGGGAAAGAGGCAAAATTATCCATGCTGAAGATTACAACCACTGGGAAGGCAGAGACCCCGAAGCCGAATACGTCGGGTTTAGTTCAGTATTAGGCGCCCCGCTTAAATCTGGTGATAAGGTGATTGGAACATTAACCGTAGCACATATAGGGAAACCAAAGGAATTTACCAAAGAACAAATTTTATTACTGGAAAGACTTGCGGCATTAGCATCTATTGCAATTGACAATGCGCGTTTATATCAAGAAGCCCAAAGCAAAATCACCGAAAGAAAATTAGCCGAAGAAAAAATACAAATCCAAGCGGAATATCTTAATGCGCTTCACGAAACGACGTTAGGCTTGGTCAATCGCCTTGAGTTGAGTCCACTCTTAGAATCGATTATCGCCCGCGCCGGTGATTTGCTCGATACCGAAGAAGTGGCTTTACATTTAGTTCTGCCGGATGAGTCAGCCTTGAAACAAGAAATTGGAAACGGAAAATTTGCCCAATTTAATAATATCTTGACTCATAAAAATTATGGCGTGACCGGAAATGTTTGGGCAAACGGTAATAGTATGTTGGTTGAAAATTACAGTCAGTGGTCAGGCAGAATTGTTGAAGTGGAAGGCATGGGTTTTGAAAACATCATTTGTGTACCGCTTAAATCTAGTCAAAAAGTGATAGGCGTTATTGTTGCGGCATATACTGAAAAACAGAAAAAATTTACGAAAGAACAGCTCACTTTGTTAGAAAAATTCGCGGCGTTGGCATCTGTTGCGATGGACAACGCGCGTTTATATCAAGAAGCCCAAACCGAAATCCTCGAAAGAAAAATTATCGAAACCGAATTGCGGGCTAGTGATGAACGCTTCCGCAAAGTATTTAATAACAACAAAGTGGCTATTTCCATTGTCACATTAGAAGATGGCATATTTTTAGAAGCCAACGAAGCTTTTTGGCAAATTACTGGGCTTTCACCAGAGAAAGCTTTAGGTCATTCTGTTCTCGAGTTTAGTTTATGGAATCAACCTGAACAGCGGCAAGCTTTTGTGAAAGAAATACTTGAAAAAAAATCTTTAGCGAACGTGGAAGTTGTTTTCCCAACCAATAAAATTACACTCGGTTATTATGAACTAATCAATCTCAAAAACCAGCATTGTGTTTTAAGCATGTTTTATGATGTCACCGAAATTAAACAAATTGAACGTGCATTGCAAAGTGCTGAATCTAGAACCCGCGCCATTCTTGAATCAATGCCCGATATGATTTTTGAAGTTTCAAAAGACGGCATGTTTTTAGATTATGTCGCCTCAACAGAGATTACGCCGTTAGTACCACCATCAGAATTTATTGGAAAAAATATAAATCAATTTTTCCCTGAGGCAATTGTCAATCAAACCTTATTTTCATTAGAACGCGCAATTGCCACAGGACAGTTACATGCTTTTGAATATGAATTACCTGAAGATGCCGAAACACGCTTTTTTGAAGCACGCATTTCTGCAGTGACTGATGAAACTGCGATTGTGATGGTGCGCGATATTAGTCAAAGAAAATGGGTCGAAACCGAACGTGAAAAACTCATCTCTGAATTAGAAATTAAAAATGCCGAGTCTGAAACGCTAAGTAAAAGTGTGGCAATCGTAGTAGAGACGTTAGATAAATCTGAAGCGATTGACCGAATTTTGGAACAGCTTGAAAAAGTGATTCCTTATCATAGCGCTTCTGTACAATTGTTAAATGAAAATATGCTGGAAATCGTCAGCACACGCGGACTTGAACCAAAATCTGAACATATTGGCATGAAGTTTGAAATTAATGAAAATGAACCCGCCTACGATTTATTGCAAGGCAAAGCACCTTATGTTTTGATTGAAGATGTGCAAACCATGACTTCTGTCTTTGATGAAGGTGCTCATAAAATAATTCATGCATGGATGGCAATCCCCTTAAGAGTCAAAGGGCGGCTCATCGGCATCATTGCATTAGACGGGCATACAGTCGGTCAATTTACAAAAAGAGATGCAGAACTAGCCTTAACCTACGCCAATCAAGTTGCGATTGCGATTGAAAATGCTCGTTTGTTCAGCGAATTACAAACCGAATTGATTGAAAGAAAAAAATTAATAGTAGAACTTGAAAACAAAAATGCGGAATTGGAACGCTTCACTTATACGGTTTCACATGATTTGAAATCCCCACTCATTACGATTAAGGGATTCCTTGGCTTTTTAGAGCAAGATTCTTTGAGCGGCAATCATGCTCGTTTGCGCGGCGACATTCAACGCATTTCCGATGCGACCAACAAAATGCAAGCGTTATTAAATGAATTACTTAATCTCTCACGAGTTGGGCGGTTGATCAATCAATACCAACAAGTTACTTTCAATGAAATTGTCAACGAAGCCTTAGAAATTGTGCAAGGGCGTTTACAAGCCAATGCTATAAAAGTTAATGTGCAAAAAGATATGCCAAGTATTTATGTCGACCGTCAGCGCTTGGTGGAAGTGCTACAAAATTTAATAGATAATGCCGCAAAGTTTGCGCGTTTTCATCCCAACCCTTTGATTGAAATTGGGCAGGATGGATTTGAAAATGATATGCCGATTTTTTATGTCCGCGATAATGGGATTGGGATAGAGGAAATGCATCACGAACGGATTTTCGGCTTGTTTAATAAATTGGATGTTGATTCTGAAGGCACAGGCGTGGGTCTGGCTTTGGTTAAGAGAATTGTTGAACTCCACAGCGGCAGGATATGGGTCCAGAGTGAGGCGGGGAAAGGCGCAACGTTTTATTTCACCTTGCCAACTGAGATCATCGTGCAATAAATCATCAATTTATCTAATGTGGAATTTCCTAAAGTCTCTGATAACTTATAACGAGCGGCTAAAAGATTTACAAGCCCGTGAAGAACGCTATCGCTTAATTACATCCGTGATGTCTGATTATGCGTTTGTGCTTTATTTCGATGAACAAGGCAAAATTCGCGAAGGTTGGATTGACGGCGCTTTTGAACAAATCACCAGTTATTCTCGTGAAGAATTTTTGAATGGCGATGTATGGAGTATCATGCTTCACCCGGATGATGTTGAAAGAGATGCTGAAGATAATCGTCTCTTAGCCCAAAATCAGAAGGTATATAATGAATTAAGAATCATTCGCAAAGATGGCAAGATACGCTGGGTGGGCGGATATGTGTACCCAATTTGGGATGAACAACATAATCGTTTAGCGGGGATTTACGGCGCTACGCGTGACATTACAGAGCAAAAACAAGCAGAGTTGCTTTCAATGCAAAGTACCAATGAAATGACTTTGCTTTATAAAATTAGCCTTGCGCTCTCTAGCGGGCAGGATTTATATCAAGAACTGCGCGCTTTTGTTAGAGAATTAAAAAAGGTAATGGTTGTAGATGCTTTTCATATTGGCTTTTATGATGAAGAAAAGGATTTGTTTAATTATTCTCTTTTTTTGAACGATAATGAAGATTTGAAACTTCCGCCGCGTAGTTTGAAAAAGTCTTTAGGGCTTACTTGGGAAGTACTCTCTAAAAAACAAACTTTATATTTGCCAAACATTGATGACCCTCAAACTCAAAAAGAGCATAACATTGTGATTGTTGTCGATGCGGGTATGCGTTCGTATATCGGTATTCCATTAATTTCGCAAGACAAAGCGATTGGGGTGATGTCTGTACAGGCGAAAGAAGTAGATGCATATCATGCTGAACAAATCCGTTTGTTGGAGACCATTGCGGCACAAGTGGTGATTACATCTGAAAAATCTCGTCTATTGGAACAGCTACAACAAGAATTGATAGAGCGGAAAAATTTATTGCATGAAATGGAAGTAAAAAACGCTGAACTAGAACGCTTCAGTTATACGGTTTCACATGATTTAAAAACTCCACTGGTTACTATCCGCGGCTTTCTTGGGTTGATGAGTAAAAGTGTCTTAAGCGGAGATATTGAAGCCTTTCAACGAGATATGGCGCGTGTGGTCAAAGCGACAGATAGAATGAATCAACTCTTAAAAGATTTGTTGGAACTTTCACGCATTGGGCGGGTCTTGAATGAAAAGAAAAATATATCTTTTGGAAGTCTCGTCTCTGCGGCGGTTGAAATCGTGCATGGGCGTATTCAAGAAAAAAATATATCAATTTATGTTCAGGAAAATTTACCCATCGTTTTTGTTGACCAACCACGCATGATTGAAGTGTTACAAAACTTAGTAGATAATGCCGCAAAGTATATGGGTGAACAGAAAGACCCAAAAATTGAAATAGGCTTTGAAGGTGAACAAAATGGCGAATATACTTTTTTTGTTAGAGATAATGGGATTGGGATTGCACCAGAACATCACGAAAGAATCTTTGGTTTGTTTAACAAGTTAGATGCTGAGTCTGAAGGTACAGGCGTAGGGCTTGCTTTGGTGAAGAGAATTGTCGAGTTTCACGGCGGCAGGATTTGGGTCAAGAGCGAAGCGGGTTTAGGGTCAACGTTTTACTTCACGCTTCCCGTCAATCCTTCTGCATGATTCCGTTATATAATAGTAATAAATCTCGCACGTGGAGGCTTCGTTATGAAACATGCAGTTAGCGTAAGTATTGGGTCATCAAAACGCAACAAATCGGTAGAAGTAAATTTACTCGGCGAAACTGTCCGCATTGAACGCATCGGCACAGATGGCGACATGGAAGCCGCGGCGTTGAAATTTCAAGAGTTAGACGGCAAAGTAGATGCGTTTGGAGTGGGTGGCGCAGATTTGGAAGTAGTTGCCGATGGTAAGCGTTATCCTTTTTATTCTGTCACACCTATTATTCGTTATGTCAAGAAGACACCCATTGTAGATGGTGGCGGATTAAAAAATACACTTGAAAATAAAGCGCCAGCATTTTTAGATAAGAACATTGGTGATTACATTAATTCAAAAGGTCGTAAAGTACTTGTGACTGTAGGTGTAGACCGTTGGGGGCTTTCTAGCGCGTTTGCAGATGCCGGTTATGAAACTATATTCGGCGATATGATGTTCGGCTTGGATATTCCGATTGAAATTCATAAATTAAGCCAACTGAAAACGGTTGCTGCATTGTTGATGCCAATTGCTGGTCGCTTACCTTTCAAATGGATTTACCCAACCGGTGAAAAGCAAGAAAAACGCACACCGAAATTTGGAAAACAATATGCTTGGGCTACCGTGATTGCCGGAGATTGTCATTACATTAAACGCTTCATGCCTGACGATTTGACAGGTAAGGTGATTGTGACAAATACGACTACGCCTGAAGATGTGGAACAATTCAAAAAAGCCGGTGTGAAATACTTAATCACCACGACACCGGTCTTAGAAGGTCGCTCGTTTGGAACCAACATGATGGAAGCGGCATTGGTCGCTTTGGCTGGTAAAGGACGTGCATTAAGTTTAGATGAATTAAACGAAATGATTACCAAACTTAAATTTGAACCTCAATTGCAGGAGTTGAATTAATTTATGATTGCGATTGTTACGGCTGGTGGCATTCCACAACCCGGCGATAAATTGTATGCTTATTCCAATGGCGATTCAAAAGCCTTAATTGACGTTGCAGGTAAACCGATGGTGCAATGGGTCTTAGATGCACTCAGTGATGCCAAACTAGTCAACCAAGTCATCGTGATTGGGCTTTCCCCAAAAAGCGGCGTAACTTGCAAAAAGCCTTTGCATTTTATTTCTAATCAAGGGCGGATGCTTTCAAATATTGTAGCAGGTGTAAATAAAGCACTTGAAATAAATAAAAAAAGTGAATATGTATTAATTGTCTCTTCCGATATTCCCACGCTTAAAGGGGATATGGTTGATTGGCTAATCAAAACTGCGATGCAAACCAGAGATGATTTATATTATGGGGTTTGTCCGCGTGAAGTCATGGAAGCGCGCTTTCCAACCTCAAACCGCACCTACACAAAATTAAAAGACATGCAAGTCTGTGGGGCAGATGTCAACATCATTCACGTCAGCATGGCGACAGACCATTTAGATACTTGGGAACAACTAATTGGCAATCGCAAGAGTCCACTTAAACAAGCATCCGTAATTGGCTTAGATACATTCTTCCAATTGTTCACACGTCAATTTACATTGCAAGGTTTGGTAGAACGTGCCTCACAAAGAATCGGAATCAAAGGCAGAGCCATCATCTGGGAACATGCAGAACCATGTATGGATGTAGATAAACCACATCAATTAGAATTAATTCGCGCTGATTTAGCGAGTCAACGCAAAAAAGAATCTATCAAAAAAACTCCGAACAAAACGAAGTTCATAAATAAAAACAGACAACTTGAAAAACGGATAAAGGTTAAACCAAAAAGAAAATGAATCTTCACAACATCCTTGAACACGATGCCCGACTTTCCAGTCAAATGCGTATTGCTGAAAAGCCGGGTTTTTTACGCAACGTCGCCATTTTCTTTTCACATTCCGGCGATTCATGGTTTTGGCTAGCAGGCTTAATTTTGATGTGGCTCTTTGGTGATGCTACTTTCAAAAAATTTGCAACCATTCTCTTTTTTGGCATTGGTGGTTTGGCTGTTGTTGTCTTTGCTGTCAAATTTATTTTTAAGAGGCAAAGACCCGCCGGTGATTGGGGAAATATTTATAGAAGTACAGACCCACACTCTTTTCCATCTGGACATGCCGCGCGTGCATTTATGATTGCCGTACTCGGCACGCTTCTGACTCCGGGTTGGCTGGCTCTCATCTTGTGGCTTTGGGCTCCGCTTGTAGCATTCTCCCGCGTGACGATGGGTGTGCATTATCTATCAGATGTAATCGTTGGCGCAATGTTAGGAATCTTAGTTGCTTTCTTCGGCTTGCAAATCTATCAACCATTAATTGATTGGTTCTTTTCTGTCACCGGATTTATGTTTTGGTAAAAATGTGCCATGTTGGAAAAATATGAAAATTCATACGTTCCGCCTCAAACCCGAACAAGACTTATTTGACTCAATTGAAGAATTTGTCAAAGAGCATAACATTCAAGCAGGTGTGATTTTATCTGCTGTGGGAAGTTTCACGCACGCCACGTTACGTTTGGCAAATAAAAGCACATATAACGAGTATGATGGTTATTTTGAAATTGTTTCGATTACAGGCACAGTATCTATTCACGGCTCACATATTCATATCTCCATTTCAGATGGCGAAGGGAAAACAATTGGCGGGCATCTCGTCAGCGGATGTAAAATCTACACCACAGCAGAAATTGTGATTGCTGAGTTTGAGGATGTTGTCTACAAGCGTGAACTGTACGAGAATGATTCGGGGTACGAGGAATTGTCAGTTAAGCAAAAGGTGTAGGGTCAAGAACCAGTTTTTCCGTAGGGATGAGGCGGTTTTGGTCAAAACTTTCAAAATCGTTATGGATTAATTATTCTCAATTTTTATTTTTCGATGTAAACTGTATCTATCAAACTGAAAGTGGCGGTATTTTATGCAGTGGCAAACTAACCCTTATGTTATCCCAATGGTTGTGGCAGGCTTAATCAGCCTGATTAATGCTTTGGTCGTGGCGCAACGGCGTGGTGTGGCTGGCTCTTTGCCTTTGTTGGGGATGTTGCTGGCGCTCAGTGGCTGGTCTTTTACTTATGCGTTTGAATTGGCAAGTGCCAAAATAGAGTGGCAATTGTTTTGGGCGAAGATTGAATATATTGGTATTGTTTCTATTCCAACTTTATATTTACTTTTTACGTTGGAATATGCCCAACATAAAAAAGTTTTTGAAGGCAATAAAATTTATTGGGTTTGGTTCTTTTCTATTGCCACTTTATTGTTGGTTTGGACGAGTGGGTCGCATCAATTGATTTGGACAGAAATGAGCCAAAAAGATGGGGGTGGCTTTTTATTACTTTCTTTAGAGTATGGAATTGCTTTTTGGGTTTGGTTATTTTATTCTTATATTAGTTTTTTAATTGGCTCAATCGTTTTGATTCGCAGGTCTTTGGTAAGCCCGCCTGAACTCAAATTACAATCTTATATTATTGTGTTGGGTGCAGGCATTTCATTTGTCGGCAATATTATTTATTTGGCAGGGGTAAGCCCAATTCCTGATTTAGATATTACACCGATTACTTTAATACTCTCGATGATTATTTATAGCATTGGGCTGTTGCGTTTTGGTATTTTAGATATTATGCCGATTGCTGGGGAAACAATTTTAGAAAGCCTTGATGATGTTGTAATTGTGTTGGATGAGGGTGGCAGAATTGCTTATATCAATCAGGCGTTTGATTATTATATTAATGATGATGCAAAAGTTTTTATCGGCAAGCCTGCTTCTACATTACCGATTTGGGACATGTTAAGTAAATTGATTGCTTCACATACGATGGCGCGCGGCGAAGTTGTCATGAATATTGAAGGGCGTGAGCCTGCTTATTTTCACACGCATATTTCCACAGTGCGTTGGAAGACTCAGCGTTTGGGTAAAGCCATCATCTTAGAAGATATTACAGAACGAAGAAGAGCTGAACGCAGTGGTTTAGGTAGAGGCGATGACACTGTATTAACCAGTGACGCTATTCCAATGATTTTTGTTTTGCGTGCGCAAGATGAAAAAATTGTGGAAGTGAATCGCTCTTTTATTTTGACTTTGGGTTATGAACGAAAAGATGTGGTCGGGAAATCTCCGCTTCAACTCGGACTTTGGAATGCCTATGAGCGCGGAGAGTTTTTCCAAGCCTTTCGTGGAATGGGGTCTGTGAAAAATCATGCACTTACTTTAACGAATGTGCGCCAAGAAAAAGCACAGTATTTGCTCTCAGCCCATCGCATGGAAGTTCAAGATGGCAGTTATATTGTGATGATGGCAAATTTGAAATAATGTCATTGCGAGCCACGTTCTTGCTCTCGGTGGCGAAGCAATCTCCAACTTAATCATAAGATTGCTTCCTCGCTTCCTATCGTTCGCTTCTCACAATGACATTGAGAAATTCTTCCTGATTAATTACAGTTTCTTTCAAATTTAATACTTTCCCCAATCTGGTTAATTGCGGCGGGTCAACATACGTTTGGGCAAGAATTTCTTCTTGACCTAACACTTCATGTGCTTTGCCATCTAATAAAACTTTTCCATTTGATAAAGCAATCACACGTTCAAAATTCTCAGCACAGAAATCAATATCATGTGTAATCGTGATAACGGTTTTGCCTTGTTTCTTTAATTCGGCAATTACATTGGCAATCCGCGAGACGTTTACAAAATCTTGTCCAGTAGTCGGTTCATCAAAAATAACAATTGGCGTATCCATAGCGATGATAGATGCTAACGCTACCATTTTCCGCCACGTGGGGGATAAGTCATATGGATTTGTTTCAGTTTTATCTGTTAGTTCTGTCCAGACCAAAGCCTGTTTCACTAATTCATCTATCTTTTCTTTTGAGTATCCTAAGTTTTTAGGACCAAACTCAATTTCGGTTAATACATCTCTTGAAAATAATTGTTCATCTGGATTTTGAAATACATACCCGATTCGCGATGCTAATTTTGCAACCGAATATTTTGTCGTATCCCAATCACCAATCGTCACAGACCCTGAAGTTGGTTTTAATAATCCATTGAAGTGACGAACTAAAGTGGTTTTGCCCGCACCATTTTGACCAACAATGGCAACTTGCTCACCTGAATTAATTGTGAGTGAGATTCCTTTTATTGCTTCAAGACCGGTGGGATATGTAAAGTGGAGACTATTGATTTCTATTTTCATTAATTTATTTTCTGTGCTATTTCTTTAATTTTATCAAATTGTTCACTTGATATTTTAGGAGGGTTTCGCGTTGCAGGAATTTTTCCGAATATATCTACCATAATACTTTCAGTTAAAACTGGAGGAGTGGATAGTTCTAAGAATTCGGCGCGCAAATGAGAAAAGTCCCATATTTTTGTACTCTGTCTCTGTACTGTTTATCCCATATACTTATTATTCGATTCGGGTCATTAATTTTTTTATATTTATAATAAGGTTTGGGCCAAGTTGTCATTTCTAAAGGAAGAGGTTTATTTTCTTCAACCATACAGTTACTTGGAAGAGGAAGTTTTTTTGATAAATACCATTCTTTTGCTTCTTGATGTGTTTCAAAACGTTTTATTACCTTCAAAATTGAAACAAGCCGCCAATGTCTAAAATCAAGAGGAGGATATTTATCTTTTACTGTAATAAAGATAATTGCATCATCTTCTTCTAATCGTGGAGCAAACTTACCAGCATGACAAATTGCAGAAATAGATGGGAAAGCAGATTCGAAATCAGGTTCTCTTCTACAAGAGCCGTCAACATATGGTAACAATCCCAAAGTTGTAATTGCTTTCCGTCCCTGTTTATTGATATTGAGAGGTCTGAAAGAACTAAGAAAATAACTTGTCACTATTCTTTAAACCCTTCCGCCGCTTCAAATAAAGTCACTGGCAATTTTTCTTTTTTCCACAAGCCTTGTTTCTTGGCTTCACGTGCGACCGATGTATAACGCGAAACGCCAAAACCATTTTCAATCAACAAATCCGAAGTGAGTACATCACTGGGTTTGCCTTCCATAAAAATTGAACCGTCTTTCAACGCAATCACACGATTTGCAAAATGCGCAATCCATTCCACTTTATGTTCCACCATCACTACGGTCATGCCGCTTTGAGTCAAATTATGAATCACTTCAAACACTTCACGTGTGCCAATCGGGTCCATTTGTGAAGTCGGTTCGTCTAAGACTAAAAGCTTGGGTTGCATGACCAAGATGGAGGTCAGTGCGACGCGTTGTTGTTGTCCACCGGATAATGAATAAGGTGACCTATCTGCTAGATTGCTGATTCCAGTTAATTTCATCGCCTCTTCTACTCGACTTTTCATCTGTTCGCGTGGAACCCCAATATTTTCTAAGCCGAAAGCGATTTCTTCAAAGACGGTATATTTCGCGCCACTGATTTGGTTGAATGGATTTTGAAACGCTAAACCAACATTGACCACCCATTCATCAAGCGTGGATTTGCTTGATGCGATTCCATCCACTTCGATTTCACCAGAAATTTCGCCTTTGAAAAAATGCGGAACGAATCCCGCCAGCGCATAACATAGTGTAGATTTGCCCGCACCATTTGCACCAATAACAGAAATAAACTCGCCTTTGTCAATTTGCAAATTGATATTTTGCAACGCAGGCGTTTTTGTGAGTGGATATTTATAAGTTAGGTTTTGTAAATTTATGAATGCCATAAGTTAAGCACAATCGAAACAAGAATGAGGAAGAGAAGCGACCAACGCAAAATTTTATCGTTGCTGGAGTCAGGGATTTCATGAAATGATGTTTTTACTTGTTTGGAAGTAAACCCACGTGCTTCAATGGCAATCGCACGTTCTTCTACTTCTGCCAATGAGCCAAATACCAATGGACCGACAAGAGGGAAAATAGAGCCAGCACGTTTTAGAAATGTACTTTCTGTATCCAAGCCGCGTGAACGTTGTGCTGAAATAATCGTCTGTGCTTTGGCTTGCATTTGTGGCAGAATTTGCAATGTTGAAATCATCACATATGCAAATTGACCGGGCAATCCGCGCCGCGTTAAATCGGACATTAATTCACTGGGGTGTGTGGTCAGCAGGAATAATGTAAATGCTGAAACCATGACGATAATCCGCATGGCGTTTCTAAAGGCAAACATTAAACTTTCTTGGGTTACATCTAAAAAGTAAAAATGAAAAATAATTTCTTCGCCAATTGGCTGAAATACGGCTTGCATGATAAAGAGGAATGTTGCCGCAGGTAGAATCAGTTTTAGTGCAGTTGTAAAATATTCTTTGGCTACTTTGCCAATTACACTTAATATGGGAATAAAAATAACGGCAAGGATGTGAGGCGTCCAATACCATGGAGTCAGGAAAGCGAGCAGAATCAAGGTGAGGACGAGAGTCAACTTGGTGAGCGGATTGAGGCGGTGAATTGCGCTGTCTCGTTTGATGTGGAAGGAAAGTCGCTCGTGCATAGGCTCGAATTATAAACGACAAAAAAGACCAGAAATGCTTCTGGTCTTTTTATTTTTGTTTGTGTCATTCTGAGCCACGCTCTTGCTCTTTGTGGCGAAGAATCTCTACATTTATCCGCCAAGAATGTTGCGGAGCAAGAATGCCGCGAATAGCACTAACAAAACCACAACACCAATTGCAATGTATAGTTGATTCTTGTCGGCACCTTCGGCTTCGGCATTAGCGGCTTTAGGATAACCACCAATTGTGCGTTTGGGTAATCCTAAAATAATGGCAAAGGCAATCATGGCAGTTGTAATTTTATCTACAGGTTCAGTTAAGAAACTTGTGCTAACCACGGCTTGCCAAATTCCTTGACCTGTTTGTAGTAAGTAGGCTGTGATAAAAGATGAACCGCTGGCTGTGATACCGCCAAAGAGATATACAGCAATCGGTGTGGAAACGATTGCGGCAGTGAGAGCAATTACAAAACCTGTAACGACAACTTTCCACCAAGATTTGAAGAAGCCCCATTCAGCCATACGACCAGCCATGTAACCGATAAAGAAAGCGACGGGCCACCAGGGCAATGCACCTGGGTCAATTGCGACGCCCCAAATAACATTGGAGAGGGCACCGGTCAATGCACCAGCCCAAGGACCACATAATACAGCGACAAGCACTGTACCGATTGAATCCAAGAACACAGGCAGTTTCAGCAAGAGAACAATCTGCCCGACTGCAATATTGATGGCGATGGCGATTGGGATAAGCACCCAAGTTTGCGTATTGAAATTGCTTTTGATTTTGTCTAACATAATGCTCCTCCGAAAAATGTGTGAGATGTGTGAATAGATGATATTTTATATCATAACACCACAAAAATTAAAAAGTCACGATATTGATTTTGCTAGTTTCTCAATGCGTTCTAAAAATAATTCCATAAACATGCGCGGGCGTACACCCATCGCAACTTTCATATTTTTCTTTTTCTTT
>JAEURF010000119.1 GCA_016789205.1 Anaerolineales bacterium | reverse complement strand
AGCGGCACATCACAACTTGGCATTGTCATTCCTGCCATGCTCGGCGTACATGCGTTGATTGGCGTTGGCGAAGCCTTAATCACAGTTTCTGCCTTGGCATTTATTATCCAAACCAGACCCGATTTGCTCGGCGAAGGCTCTGAATCTGCGAAGGCAAGTAAAAACTGGGCGTACGTTGGCGGATTGATTGCTTTGTTAGTTGTTTTGATTTCCCCCTTCGCATCTGGTGACCCAGATGGTTTGGAACGTGTTGCCGAAAATTTAGGCTTTATCAATGCAGGACAAAATGCACCATACTCCATCATTCCTGATTACACGCTTCCTTTCTTAGGGGAAACTGCTCTTTCGACCATTGTGGCAGGAATCATCGGGGTGGCAGTTGTCGCTGGGATTATGATATTGATTGGTCGCGGATTGAAAGCGAAATCATAATTTAGAGATTAGAGACTGGAGATTAGTAGTCGGTGAATTAGAGGATTAGAGAATTATCTTGTTGAAAGATGTTACTCGCTAAAAGCCAATTGCTAACTACTAATCTCAATTGTCAATCTAAAATTGTAAATCGTAAATCGCCATGCACTTTGATGCCTTTGACCGTTATCACGAGAAAGAAAGTTTTCTCAACAAACTTGACCCGCGCGTAAAAGTTCTCGTGACGGTACTTTTTATCGTTTCTAATGCCTTGCTCCCAGATGGGGCTTGGCTTGCTTTCATTTTGGCTTGGATTTTTGTAATAGCCCTGAATTTGCTTTCAAGGCTTGGAATCTTTTTTACCTTCAAACGCTCGATTATTGCATTACCGTTTGCACTGATTGCAATTACAGTTTTATTTTCCATCCCTGGTGAACCACTCACCACTTTCCATTTTCTAAATTGGCAACTCACTATTACTGATAATGGATTATTACGTTTCGTGAGCATTCTGATTCGTTCATGGCTTTCTGTTCAAATGGCGATATTATTAGTAGCCGTCACGCGCTTTCCTGATTTGATTCACGCCTTAGAACATTTGAAAGTTCCGTCTATTCTGACAACCATTATTGCATTTTTATATCGTTATTTATTTGTTCTAACGGATGAAGTCTTTCGTTTAATTCGGGCGCGAGAATCACGTTCAGGTGCAGTAGCAGGTGTCAAGTCAGGTGGAGGCGTGTTGTGGCGCGCGAAAATCGCGGGCAATATGGCAGGTCAACTTTTTTTACGAAGTTTTGAACGCAGTGACCGCATTTACCATGCTATGGTGGCACGCGGCTATGTTGGTCATTTGTATACGTTGAACGCGCATGAAATGAAATCGTACGATTATTTTGCAACTGCGTTTGCAATTGGCTTGATTTTTATTTTGCAAGTGATTGGAAGGTTCTAATGCCTGTTACCCATATTCAAAATACTTTTGCTCAACCTGAAACAGATTGCGACGTCTTAGTTGTAAAAGATTTGCATTTTTCATATCCGGATGGACACGCGGCTTTGCATGGCGTTTCATTGAACTTATGCAGTGGCGATAAAGTTGCATTGGTGGGTCCAAACGGCGCGGGCAAATCTACTTTGATGTTGCACTTAAATGGAATTCTAAATGGCAAAGGCGAGGTTGAAATTTCGGGCAAACGCCTCACACGTGACAATCTGCCTGCGATTCGCTCCCTCGTCGGAGTCGTCTTTCAGAATCCTGATGACCAACTTTTTTCCCCAACCGTTTTTGAAGATGTGGCATTTGGTCCATTGCACATGGGCTTATCAGAAGATGAAGTTCGCCAAAGAGTTGATAATGCACTTGAAGCTGTGCGCATGACGAATTATAAAGACCGTTTATCTCATCACTTAAGTGTGGGTGAAAAGAAAAGAATTGCCATAGCAACTGTATTATCAATGAATCCAAGTTTGTTAGTCTTAGATGAACCCTCAGCAGGTTTAGACCCACGTGCGAGACGCACATTAATTAATTTATTGCGTGAATTACCGATAACGATGTTGGTCTCAACACATGATATGGCATTGGTCAAAGAATTATTTCCACGAACTGTGGTGATGGACGAAGGTAAAATTGTGGCAGATGGTTTAACTCAAGATATCCTTGCGGATGAAGCATTGCTTAATGCACACGGGTTGGAAAAGCCGTAATCTTGGAGAAATTTTATGATTATCAAACCACCTATTAGCGGAAGAATATTTTGGGGAGTGGCTGGAGTCACTTTATTAATTACAGGTTGCTCGATGAGTGCTTTAGCGTTCCCCGTTGGCTTGTTTGTTTTATGTGTTGCTTTGCCTTTATCAGTTTGTTCTTTCGGATTTGCATTTGGTGCAGTCCAAACTCGTGTGGATAAAGAGGGGATTTTTCAACGCAATTTCTTTTTTCTCACTAAAAAATTTGCATGGCACGAAATTGAAAATGCAAAAGTTGAATCAGTTAATTACAACCACACCGATAGTTCAGGTTGGACGAGTCGCCGTACACGGACTTATTTGTCATTTGTGAGTAAAGACAAAAGAATTAATATCAATGTCAATAGCGCTGGTCCAGAAGGCTGGTGGGAAGATATGAAATCAATGGCGAAAGGGAAGTTAGGGGAGAGGTTTGAAGAGTAGAGAATCAAAAAAGCACTTCTAATTTTCAGAAGTGCTTTTTTGATTTACAAAACTGTAAAGCCTTACTCCCCCAAAAGTAATTTATTAATTTTTGTGCTTGCAATACAATGCAGGCATGAAAAGAACACTATTATTTATTACTTTATTTGCAATCATTGCAACGCCTTTTTCACAACCTGTCTATGCTAGTGAACAACAAAAAGTTTTAGCAAACCCACCTATACTTAGTGGTTGTGAAATTTTCCCTCAAAATAATTACTGGAACACGCCCATAGATGAATTGCCAGTCCATGCTTCTTCTAGTGCATGGATTAATTCAATCGGCGCCACGCGAGGCTTTCACATGGATTTTGGCTCTGGTACTTGGGATGGTGGACCGATAGGCATTCCCTATAACATTCTTTCAGGCTCTGCTGTTACAAAGTATTCAGTTAACTTCTATTACCCTGATGAATCGGATGCAGGTCCATACCCGATTCCATCAAACCCTTTAATTGAACATGGAAGTGACCATCATATACTAACAATAGATACCGATGATTGCACACTTTACGAAATTTATGATGCATGGAAACAAGGTGGTCAATGGTTTGGAGGTTCAGGCGCAATTTGGGATTTAAATTCAAATGCACTGCGTCCAGATACATGGACATCTGCTGATGCGGCAGGTTTACCAATTTTGCCCGGGCTTGCTCGCTATGAAGAAATTCTTGCAGGTGAAATTAATCACGCTTTGCGTTTTACCACAAATTGCACAGCCAATTATTACATCTGGCCCGCGCGCCATGTTGCCCAAAGTGGAAGTTGTTCTAATCCTGTTCCATTTGGCGCGCGTTTCCGCTTAAAAGCAAATTATGATATTTCAGGCTATTCACCTCAAATGCAAATTCTTTTGCAAGCCATGAAAACCTATGGCATTGTGTTAGCAGATAATGGTTCGCCATGGTATGTCAGTGGTGCTCCTAACCAAAATTGGAATAATGACATGTTGCACGAACTGGATGACCTAACAGGCAGTGATTTTGAAGCAGTAGATACATCTTCCTTAATGATTGACCCAAATTCTGCTGAAACACCTTATATGAGTTGGCCCCTCGTTACACAAATTACTCGTGCGAACTCAAACCCTACGAATGCTTCTTCAGTTGACTTTATTGTCACCTTTTCAAAAGATGTGACAGGCGTAGATTTAACAGATTTTGTAATAACAACCAACATCGCCTCAGGCGTGACGTTGAACGGAATCAGCGGCTCAGGTAGTGTCTACACCCTCACAGTCCAGACCGGAAGCGGTGATGGCACCATCCGCCTTGACTTAATAGATGATGACTCAATCATAGATATATCTAATAATCCATTGGGCGATGAAGGTTTAGGAAATGGTAACTTTACAACAGGTGAAGTTTACACAATTGATAAAACCCCGCCAAACATTATTTCGATTGCCCGTGTTGGAACAAACCCAAGTAACATGCTCAGTGTTGCATATCTCGTTACTTTTTCAGAAAACGTAATTGGAATAGATGCTACAGATTTTTCATTAAATACAAACGGAGTTGTCGCAACTTTTATAAGCACGATAAGCGGAAGTAGCTCAACACGAGTAGTTAGTGTAAACACCGGACAAGGCGATGGTGATATTCAATTGAATTTTATTAATAACGGCAGTGTAAAAGATATAGCGGGAAACCCGATTACTTCTGGATTAAGTGGTGAAACATTTAATATTGATAAGCCTCAATTATCTGCTCCAATTCTGCGGTCACCCCGTTCCACTGCCAGGCTCAATGACACCACGCCAAACTTAGTCTGGCAAAGAGTAGCCAAAGCAACACAATATGAAATTCAAATAGCCAATGATGCGAATTTTAGCGTCAACGTATCCAACGCCATAATCAACTCCATAACTTATACGCCAAGTGTTTTGTCGGATGCTACATATTACTGGCGCGTCCGAGCAATAGATGTGAGTGGAGGAGCAGGCAAATGGAGTCAAACCCGCATCTTCACTATAGATACAGTTGGTCCAGCCGCGCCGACATTAATTTCACCTTCAGGCATAACCTCAACACGTACACTTACATTCCGTTGGGGTGCAGTGACAGAGGGTATGCAATATCGCCTTCAAATAGATAATAATAATGATTTTTCCTCTCCAGAATACACGTTTACTTTACGAAGCATTACTAGAAGAATGAACTTGCTAAGTGGCGTATACTATTGGCGCGTGCAAGCCAAAGATGGACTTGGCAATTGGGGTAGTTGGTCTGCACCATTTCAAGTAGAGATTCCATAACAAAACCGTAATCCTAATCGCTTGACGAAACCTTCTATCCGCAAGTATGCTATAAAGATAGAAGGTTTCTTTTTTTATTATTTGGAGTTCAAATGGAAAGAAAATTCAATAAAAGCATTAAAGTTTTTCTGTTATTTTGTTTATCACTCTCATTATTTTCCACTTTGTTTCTGACAAAACCGAATACCCATGTCGCCGCACAAGAACCAACCCCCACTCCTGAAATTGAACCTCGTATTGTTGGTGGAAACCCAGCAATTCCGGGGGAATACCCTTGGCAAGTGGCTTTAATTGGGAGTAATTCCGATGATGAGTTTTATTGGGATGCAGGATATCAATTCTGTGGTGGCGCACTAATAGACCCTTATTGGATTCTTACTGCCGCACATTGTGTTACTGAGGATGACCACACGCAATCTCCTGCTTCGAGTATAGATATTGTGGCTGGGCTATATAACTTAGAATTTCCTATTTCAGGTTTTCAGCGTAAAAATGTCGCTCAAATTATTCGTCACCCGAACTATGATGACAATACATTGGACAATGACATTGCCTTAATGAAATTAACATCTCCCGTAA
>JAEURF010000118.1 GCA_016789205.1 Anaerolineales bacterium | reverse complement strand
ATCGTGATGTATATGATGACCCAACAGATACGACAAACTTTGCTGATGATGTCACGAACCCAGCAAATTATTTACTCGTCCGCAGTACAACTGGCACATTCGCGACCGTAGATTGTAGGACAGGCGCTACAGCCCCTGATGTAACGATTTCAGTTGACTCGGTGACATACAGCAATGGCGGAGGTTCAGGTCCATTTATTGCGACCCTCAGCGTCAACAGTGGATTACCACTTAATGTCGCAGGCTTCTATCGTTTGTTTGTCTGCGGAACAACATCCATTGTGGATGCAACCAACCCATTACTTACACTTGCAGGGAACGGCGTCACACCCGGAACAGATTTCACGCGTAACTTCCGCATTGTAGCTCCAGCGATAGGTGGAGGTGGTGGTGGAGGCGGTTCTTCATCTACAACTACTACCCCAACGTTAACTGGTTTGCTTATTCCAGTGACGGGCTTCACTCCAAGTCAGATTACTGATTTGCCTGCTCAACCTGTTGATAAAGAATATGCTAAGAGCGAGTTGACGCTCAAGATTCCGTCATTAGGCATGAACTTGCCCATCGTTGGTATTAAATTAGACAAAAACGGTTGGGATGTGACTTGGCTTGGTAATAACGCTGGCTACTTAGAAGGCTCCGCTTACCCAACTTGGAATGGCAATAGCATTCTCACGAGCCACGTCACTGACCCGAATGGCAAGCCCGGACCATTTGCCTACATCAATGAACTTGCTCAAGGTGATAAGGTATATATCCACAACAATGGATTCGTTTACGTTTACGAAGTGCGCCAAAGCCAATTAATCTTACCAACCAACATCAATACTTTATTCAAACATGAAGATGATGCTTGGTTAACACTCGTCACTTGTGAAAACTTTAATGAAAAGACAAATAAATTTACCCAGCGCCGCATCGTTCGCGCCGTTTTGATTAGTATCATCCCTGAAAAATAAGTTTTCATAACCAAAAAGGAAGAGATGGGTTACAACCCATCTCTTCCTTTTTATTTTAATCTCTTTGCAATTAACGTCATAATACTTTCGGTTATAATTCACCAATGGCTACGTGGAGCGGAAAAACTATCGGTAAGGTTCAAATCGGTGAAATGATTGCACGCGGCGGCATGGCAGAAGTGTACAGCGGGGAACATACTGCACTCAACCGTAAAGTTGCCGTCAAAATTATGCGCGACTTTGTAGATGCCGACCCAGAAACCCGCTCACGGTTTGAGCGTGAAGCGCGCGTCATCGCAAATTTACGTCACCCCAATATCATCCAACTCTTTGATTACGAACTCATCAACGGTCAGCCCTGCCTCGTCATGGAACTTGTGCCGGGCGTATCGCTTGGTGGCTATCTCAGAGCCGCACAAAAACGCGGTGATAACCTTCCATTTAACACCATCGCGCAAATTCTCACGGCAATTGCTTCAGCCATTGATTATGCTCACAGCCAAAACATTGTTCACCGTGATATAAAACCCGCAAACATTTTATTGCGCTCAAAAAATGGGACAGTGAAAGTTAACGAACCCTTACCAGAAGATGTAGAACCGGTTCTAACTGACTTCGGCTTGGTACGCCTTCTCGACTCTTCGACTCAAACCTCAACAGGTACCGTCTCCGGTACACCGGCATACATGAGCCCTGAACAAGCGCGTGGTGACAAAGTAGATAGCCGAACCGATATTTACTCATTAGGCGTTGTGCTTTATGAAATGCTTGCAGGCACAGTACCATTTGATGCTGAATCATCCTTTGGCATTTTGATGAAACATCTCAACGAGCCGCCTCCACCCATCCCCAATATTTCCTCTGACCTGCAAATCGTCATTGACCGTGCGCTCGCCAAAGACTCTACACTCCGTTACAACACGGCTAAAGAATTAGTAGATGAATTTATTGCTGTATTTAATGGTCAAACGGTTTCGCTGAATACAATTAGTTATACAAGAATGGCAAAAGCCTCTGCCAAACCAAAAACCAGCCCACTCTCAACTGCATTGGCGGGTGTAAGCATTGTTGCCATTGTCATTTTGGCTTTTCTAGCATTTCGCCCAAACGCCTTATCGCCTGCAACTTCAGATGTGGCAATTGGCAAAGCATCATTCTTAGATTTCAACGCCATCATGGACAAAGCCAACTTAACGTTCAATAATTTGCCTGTACTAGAAGCAGGCACGCATTACGAGGTTTGGTATTTGGCACAGGGCGGAGAGACGCGTCGTAATGTTGGCACGATTAACATGGACAGCGACACACAAGGGCAACTGGTGTATATCTCTGCGGGCAAAGCAAACATTCTCGGGTTGTTTGACCAACTCGAAGTTACGATTGAACCGGATAATGACCCAAATCCAAGTGAATCTTCTGGTGACGTCGTCGCATCATCTGTGTTTCCGCCGTTGGCATTAATCCATGTACGGCATGTGCTGGTGTCTTATGGCGGCGCACCGAATGGCAATGCCTTGATTCAAGGATTATGGTACACAGCCGATGAGGTTGATAATTCTGTGATTGCATTGGAAGAAGCATTCAGAAATAACGATGAAGAAGCCGTGCGTAAACATAATGAAGAAATTATCAATCAATTGGTTGGCAATGCCAATACTGAACAATATCGTGACTGGAACGAAGATGGCAATATCAATGACCTCAGTGATGGGTTTGGTTTATTAGCATTTGAAGAGGAAAGCAATTCGGGATACATCCCGACTGCGATTAGCCATGCATTTTTTGCGGCAGATGCCGCAGACGCGACAGATACGATAAAAATTCACAGCGCACATGTGATTGTGTGCATTGAGAATATGGAAGGCTGGGCTGAACAATTGCTAGAACTTGCATTAGAGTTACAAGAAATGCCTTTTGATGCAGAAATGGAATCTGTCATTCTTGAAATGCGAACCCTCTCAAACCAAATCCTTTTCGGTGTAGATACCAATGGGAATGAATTGATTGAACCGATTATTGGCGAAGGCGGCGGCGACACGGCGTATGAGCATGCCTATTACATGGCTGAAATGCCATTGTTGCTTGGCGCAAATCGCATTCCAGCACCTGCTTTAACTGAAAACCCATAAATAACTAGGAATGCGGGCTTCAGTCCGCAAGATAAAAAACAGACTAAAGTCTGCGCTCCGAAAATAAAAAACAAAAACTCCTGCTTATTCAAGCAGGAGTTTTTTACGTGAAACGTCCCGCCGGTTTCTTGCAGAACCTTGTCTGAGTAAGTAAACCTGTGGGACGGTGTTGAATTAAAAATTAAAATCAAAACCGCCTTGACCAGTTGCCGCCCAATATGCGCCCAGCGCGGCATTAATACAACCAGCCAATAAGCCCAAAGCGCTTAAGGCAATGCCAGCAATAGCAAGGTTCTTTGAAGATACATCTTTTATGCCGAAGTAGCCAAGCACAACACCAGCGATAGAAAGCGGAATTCCACAGATTGGTAAGAACCAAGCACATAAATTGATAACCCCCAAAACTAACGAGCCGATTGCCATCATCCTTTCATTGCCACTAGTTGGCGCAGGTGATGGTGAAACAGGTTGATTTGATTCCATTTTACATTCTCCTTTTGTAAATAATTTTCATAATTTTACATTACAAACAAAAATTGATCATCCGCCAACAGTCCTATCGGTAATTTCTAAGGCTTTATCTAAAACTGCAAAACCTTCTTTAAGTTGTTCTTCAGTGATAATCAACGGGGGAATAATCAAAACTGTATGCCAATGTGTATATAAAAATAAACCGTTATCTAAACAATATCTTCTTAAAGCAATCATTTCAGGTGATGACCCATTCCACGGAGTCATTGGTTCTTTTGTTTTTCTATCTTTGACTAATTCGATGATTCCAAACAAGCCAATGCTTCTGACCTCACCTACTGACGGATGTGACTCACCTAAATCATTCAACATACGCCTCATGACTACGCCCATGCTTGCGGCGTGTTCTACAACTTTATCTTCTCTCATAACATTGATATTCGCCATCGCCGCCGCCAGTGAAATGGGATGTGACGTATAAGTTAATCCGCTTTCAAATGCATGTTCATCAAATGCGGATGCGATTTCTGGTTTCATTGCAACTGCACCCAACGGCGCATACGCGGACGTTAATCCTTTTGCCATCGTAATCATGTCGGGAACTACATCCCAATGTTCAATGGCAAACCATTTGCCCGTGCGACCAAAGCCACTCATTACTTCATCACAAATCATTAAGATATTGTATTTATCACATAACTGACGAACGCCTTGCATGTATCCGTTTGGGGGGATGATAATGCCGTTCGTGCCGGTAACAGTTTCCAGCAAGATTGAAGCGATAGAGTCAGGTCCTTCATACAAAATAATTTCTTCCAAATGATTGACATAATCGCGTGCAAATTCTTCTTCCGAAATATTTGGATTGGTACGATGAAATGTGGAACGATAACGATACGGGTCGAGGAAGTGCACAACGCCGGGCATGAGATTTGGCTCCCAAGCCACGCGGCGTGGATCACCTGTGGCAGCCATTGCGCCAGCCGTTGCACCGTGATACGAACGATAACGCGATAAGATTTTATGTTTCTTTGTGTAACCGCGCGCGAGTTTGATGGCGTTTTCATTTGCATCGGCACCGCCGAGTGTAAATAAAATTTTGCTCAAGGCTTGATTCGGTGTGACATCTGCCACGGCTTTGCTCGCCAACGCGCGGATTTTCGTGGTCATGCCTGGTGCGGCATAAGGCAACTCACCTGCTTGTGCTTGCATGGCTATGATAATACGTTCATCACCATGACCCATATTGACACACATCGTCATCGAATTGAAATCAAGATATTTTTTATCATCTACATCCCAAAAGTAAACGCCTTTGGCTTTTTTAATTGCAATCGGATTTACTTTGGCTTGTGCAGACCATGTCCAGAATACGTGTTCTTTGGAAAGCGGGAGTATTTCATCGTCAGGGAGGTTGAACATATAATTCCTTTGTAGTGATAAGATTTATTTCGTATAATACCTTAAAATGAAATCTTATATCAAAAATATTCAGTTTAATAACCTTATCATAACAATTGTAATTCTCTTCATATCAATAATTTTATTGGGTTGCGTATCACAGGGTGCAAATACAGTTCCTGTATCATTAAACGAAGAAATTATTACTGCAACTTCAACTAATACACCAAATATAGATCTAACAGCATCACCAAGATTTGAGACACCTGTGATTTCGATTTCTCCTGATAAGAATTGGAAAATTATAGGCATTACAAAGTGGGATGCAGAAGCAATCATTAGCGAAGACGGAAAAATTCGTTGGGAATTGGATCAAAAACCTGAAAATTTAAATTGGTCTGAGTGGTATTACATTTTTTATCGTTGGTCGAAGCAAAATAATTTTGTCTACCTTTCTTTTCATTTACCACTAGATGGTTTTTTGCCCTTCTACCAAGGAGCAGGTTTATATCTTTTTAACCTATCTGATGGCACAATGACAGAAATATTGCCACCAGATATATCAAATTTCTCTCTTTCGCCAGATGAAAATATAATTATTTACACCATACATTTAGATAATTCACTATTTCTGAAAAT
>JAEURF010000117.1 GCA_016789205.1 Anaerolineales bacterium | reverse complement strand
GGGGAAGGTCGTTGGACAGTATTTGAATCGATTGATTTGGATGTCCCTGCACCTGTCATCACACTGGCATTACAAATGCGCTTCGCAAGCCGAGATGAAGAAAACTATCCAGCCAGAATGTTGGCCGCATTGCGTAATCAATTTGGTGGTCATGCCATTAAGAAAAGCGATTAGCTATTGGCTTTTAGCAATTAGAAAAATAAGGAGACAGTGGACGATAGACCGCAGACCGTGAAAAGCAAAAACGGTCTACCGTCCGCCGTCCGCGGTCAAAAAAATATGAACACATCTTCTAACGGACTTCTCACAACAATCATTATTTTCGGTGCATCAGGAGATTTGACTCAACGCAAGTTGATTCCATCTCTCTTTAATCTTTTTCGCAAACGCAGAACACCAAAAAAGTTTCAGATTGTTGGTTTCGGTGCAACAGAATTTACCAACGAAGCCTTCCAAAAGCATTTGCTCAAAGGTCTGAAAGAATTCGCAGGCTACGAATTTACAACTGAAGAATGGGATGTTTTTGCACCGAACTTACATTACCTTTCTGGGAAATATAAAGAGTCTAGTGATTTTCAAAAATTGGCAGATTATTTAACCAAATTAGAAAATAACGAAGAAGCGAATCGCCTATTTTATATGGCGCTACCACCCACGCTTTTCCCGACGATTATTGAAAACTTAGGCTCATCAAATCAACTGCATGAAAACGGTGGCTGGAGAAGGGTTGTCTTAGAAAAACCATTCGGCACAGATTTGGAATCTGCAATCACATTGAACAAACAGGTTCATAAAGCCTTACATGAAAATCAAATCTACCGCATTGACCATTATCTCGGAAAAGAAACAGTACAAAATATTTTGTTTACACGCTTTGCAAATACCATTTTTGAACCAATTTGGAATCGCAATTATATTGACCATGTTCAAATTACAGTGGCCGAAAAAGTTGGCTTAGAACATCGCGCAGGTTTTTATGACAGCGTTGGCGTATTACGTGACATGTTCCAAAATCATTTATTGCAATTATTAACGTTGGTGGCTATGGAACCACCCGCATCGTTTAGTGCAAGTGCTTTGCGAAATGAAAAAGTAAAAGTGTTAAGCGCAATCAAACCGATGACACCCGAACAAGTTTCCACAGACACGGTCAGGGCGCAATACAAAGGTTACACCGAAGAAAAAGATGTCCAAGCTGATTCAACCACCCCGACGTATGCGGCGTTGCGTCTCTTCATCAACAATTGGAGATGGAAAGGCGTTCCGTTTTATTTAAGGTCAGGAAAAAACTTAGCAGAAAAACAATCGCAAATCATTATTCAATTCAAAGAGCCACCGCTGGCGATGTTCCCAATGCAAACCATGAAGCCCAATATGTTGGTTTTATATTTACAACCTGATGAAGGTGTGCATTTGCGTTTTGAAGCCAAGTCGCCAGATAAAGTGAATGAAACCAAGTCGGTGGATATGGAATTTCATTATGACGAAGCCTTTGGCAAAACTGCCATTCCTGAATCGTATGAAAGATTATTGCTTGATGCGATTCAAGGCGATGCTTCTTTATTCACGCGCGCTGATGAAGTGGAGACGGCTTGGTCTTTAATTGACCCGATTCTGCAAACATGGGAAACGCATCAGACCCCACCTCTAGCTGTTTACAAACCTTCAACATGGGGTCCCGCCGAAGCGGATATGTTGCTCGCAAAAGATGGTCGAAGATGGTTGAATGAGGATGAGTAATCATGTCATTGCGAGCCGCGTTCTTGCACTTCGCGGCGAAGCAATCTCCTACACAATCAGGGGATTGCTTCGGACAAATACAAGAGCGTCCTCGCAATGACATTACCTCAGGATTTGAAACAAATTACTATAATCATCCGTGAACAAAGCCACATCGGTAGAATAAGATTCATAAGTAATAACACGAGCTTGAATTTCGGGGATATTCAAAGATTCAGGATTTTTCGACATCAACATCCAAATAGATAAATATTCTTTTGGCTCATCAGGGATGTTATCAATGCGGATAATTGTTAATCCAAACTCTTGTGCAATCTGATAAAAGACTGGTTGCAAATCAATATGTTGATTTGAAATATTTGCCGCAATCACACCATCTGGTTTTAGGTTTGCTAAATACAAATCAAATGCTTGCTTGGTGACGAGATGCACAGGCACAGAGTCACTGCTGAATGTATCTAAGACAATCACATCAAAATCATGTGAGCCATTTGCATTGTATTCATTTTCAAGTGAAATCCGCGCATCACCAGGGATGACTTCAATATTTGCTTGGCTATCTTCTAAGAATGAAAAATAACCACCTTCCCCTTCGGCTAAGTCAATCGCTATTTGATTAATTTCGTACAAACGATAATCATCACCTGCTTCTCCGTAAGCGGCTAAAGTTCCAATACCAAGACCTAATATCGCCACTTTAGCAGGCTGATTATCGCTCGGGTAATTTGATAAAAGCAAGCCCACGCCACTATCTTGCGAAAAATATGTCGTCGGTTTAGCAGGGTTATCTTTATATTGAATTCCATGAATGGTGACGCCATGAATCATCCCTAGCGTATTTGCATCTAATTCTTTGACACGAATCACACCGTAAAAATTTCTGCCAGCCATCAATTGCTCGCCACTTTGATTTAATCCCGCCCAAATCAGTAAGATAGCAACCACAAAAGATAAAGCAATCGCTCGGGTTTGTTTTTGATATTCGCCCACCCATTTGGGAAAGAGGCGCACGACTAAAATCAGCATAGTCATCAACCAGCCAAGATAAAACTCCCAATAGCCATTGAACAACGCGGGCGCAACAAAATTAACAAAGACCCCACCAAATGCACCACCCAGTGATGACATTAAATAGAAAGTGGTCAATTGGTCTGCCGCAGGGCGGAGCTGATATAACTCGCCATGACAAATCATACAGGCGAAAAACAATAAAAGACAATAAATTGAAACTTGGATAACAATTGGCAAAGTTTGCCCTTGAGTCAATGCCCAAAGGGTGGCGAGACTGGCAAGGCTGAATAAAACAGCATACAGTTGACGGTTATACCAACGTGAATCTGAAAATGCCAAAATAAAAGAGAGTAAATATAAAGCGAGAGGCAATACCCATAAGAATGGAATTACGGTCACTTCTTGTGTGATTTGATTGGTAATGGATAAAAGAAATAAAGAAGCAACGCCACCTAAAATGAGCCAAAGTAATTTCAATGAAACCGACGCTCTCTCAGTTTTTTGCACTTGAGCAACTTCTATTTTTTTATCGCCAAGTTGATAGACGATAAAAAGCGAAACCAATGCAAACAACACAAATCCGATAGACCAACTCCAGCCTTGTGTTTGCAAAGATAAATTTGGCTCTACCAAAACGGGATAGGCTAATAAACCCAATAATGAGCCAACATTCGATAAAGCATATAAACGCGCATAAGAGGATGTTGGTTGTAATCTGCTAAACCAGGCTTGCATTAAGGGGCTGTTGGATGCTAAAACAAAATACGGAAGCCCAACCGATGCCAATAAAATAAAGAAGATATTGAAAACAGGAAATTCAACATAAGCAGGTCTTAGCTCAGGCGAGGGAGTGATTGGGGAACGCCACACAAGCCCTAACGTAGTCAGAAGCGCGAGAGTTAAAATCAAAAGGGCAGAATGAATCCATCTTTGTTTGGTTTGTTTGACAAGCCAATACGAGTAAGCATATCCACCTGTGAGCAAGGCTTGAAAAAATAACATCGCCGTTGACCATACTGCCGGCGTGCCGCCAAACCACGGCAAAATAAATTTGCCTATCAATGGTTGAATTTGGAATAATAGAAATGCGGAAAGAAAGATGTTAATTGCAAAAAGAATCATGGGGGTTTAACTCCCCCTCTCCCTGTTAGGGAAAGGGCTGGGTGAGGTTCAATTACTCTGGTAAATCAAAACAATTGCCGGTGTTCAAAATCACTGAGTGATTTGGGTTGGCAACCAACGCGCACATTTGGGTTGCATTGGCAGGTTTATTCGCAGGACCATATTGGGTAAATGGTGGGTTGCCATAACTGCCCCATGTTAACTTCCATGGACCATTGGCAGGACTACCTGCGTTTTCTGGAGGTACGGTATCAAAAAACATGTGGACGTGGAAGTTTTGGTCGCCAAAATTTCCAACTTCATAGTTGACCACATACAAATTATTTTCAAGCGTAATACTCGTAATCACTACATAGGGACCTGTGGGTGTAGCCGTTGGTTCTGGTGTAGCGGTTTCGGTCGGTGGTTCGGCGATGAGGATTGCAGGTGTCTCCGTAAATGCTAAAGTCGGCGTTTCGGTTGGGGTGGAACCTGCAAAGATTTCATTTAGTACAGCGCCACCCAAAACAAAAACACCGATGAGACAAGCAATTCCCAAAACAATAATACCGACTATGCCAAACGTGCCGAAAACGCGCGCAGGTTTCACTTGACCTGTTGAACTTGTTGGTGGTGGAGGCGTATATGACTGTTGAGGTTGTGAATCAACTATCACTGGCGCGGGAGGCGGAGTAATTTTTTCTCTCTCTTTGGCTGGCACTTTCATCGTCGCAGTTGATACAGCAGGTTTCTTTTTCCCATCTAAGGCTTGTCGTAAATCAGTACTTAATGCCTCAGCCGATTGATAGCGATTATCTCTATCTTTTTCTAAACATTTTTCAAGAATATGTTTGATTTCTACTGGCACATCTGAACGAAAGCCTTGCACATTAGGCACAGGGTCGTTCAAGTGCATCATCATCAACGTCATCGCTGAATCAGCCACAAACGGTGGACGACCGCTTAACATTTCAAAAAAGGTAACGCCTAATGAATAAATATCAGCGCGATGGTCTGCCGATGTGCCACGAATAATCTCAGGTGACATATAACGCGCCGTGCCAACCAACGCGCCTGTTGTCGTGTGACTATCCCCACCGAGAATTTTTACAATCCCAAAATCCATGAGGATGGCTTGCCCTTGCACATCCAACATAATGTTGGCAGGTTTAATATCACGATGCACCATGCCACGTTGATGAGCATACCCCATCGCATCGCTGATGTTAATCATAAACTTCAAAGATTCTTCAAGTGAAAGTTGTCGCCCGTTTTCAACCAAACGCTTCATGCGGTCTTGCAACGTCTCCCCCGCTATAAATTCCAAAACCATGTAATACGTACCATCATCATTATTGAAATCATACACTTGCACAATATTTGAATGACGCAAACTTGCCACCGCCGCCGCTTCACTTTCAAAGCGTTGCACAAACATCGGGTCTGATGAAAGATGCGGATGAATTAACTTAATCGCCACCACACGCTTGAGGTTTGGGTCAGTGGCTCTATACACAGCCGACATGCCGCCCTGCCCAAGCAAAGCGTCTATTTTATAACGATTACTAAGGGTGCGCCCAATCCAACTTGGTTGATTCATAATCAAATTATAAACCTAAACAGCCACAATTTCTTCCTTCAACTCGATACTATTTGCTTGAACTTTTCCCGCAGACAATTCTCTTAACTCTGATTGAAAGACTTCAAACGCCTCTTGCCTGACCTGTAACCTGAGGCGTACATCCTCGGCATATTCTTCGCTGATGATTTGTCCGCTATACTTTATAACAAGCAATCGCAAACGTTCTAAAAGATTATATGGAATTGTAAC
>JAEURF010000116.1 GCA_016789205.1 Anaerolineales bacterium | reverse complement strand
AAGTACCTCCTTTGATATTATCGCACAAGGTACTTTCTTTCCTGTCTTGTTTTTTGGGGGCAGTTCAGACCTCGGAGGTTTTTGTTTACGAAGCAGAATCAAGCTTCCCTTAAGTTAGAAGCGGACTAATTTCCTAATCCACAATTTACTCATACAAGGTATCATCAGGCAATCTTTTCTAAAAAGGAAAATAACTTATGGATAACTCTTCAAATCGTTCAGGCTCAACAACCACTGGAATTATTATCGGTATATTGGCTTTGTTATGCTGTGTTTGTGTGATTGCACTCGGCGCGGCAGGCTATTATTTTTATACAATCGTTCCATCTGAAATTACAGACTTGCCTATATTCACAGAGGAATCAAATGTTCAACCCGAAATCACACGTCCGCCAGTAGATTCGGTTTCAAATGAAACGATTATTGCGTTGCAAAATACCATTGTCCCCATCAATGACCCGCGCGAATTGGCTTGCCGCTTAAATAATTTGTGTGATGTTCCAGAAGTGACGGCGGCATCTGCTGTAACGCGCGTTGTGGGTGATAAAGATAATTTCTGGGTGTCCAATTTAGATACACTAGAAAATGTTCAAGTTCAAGCCACACTGCGTTATGTCACTCCGCATGTATATTTTTGGGTGCAAGATGGTGTAAAAGTTAATGAAAACGAAGTTGCCGCTTTGGGTGAAGAATTTGAAAATAAAATTTACCCAACCACACGAGAATTTTTTGGCAGTGAATGGAGTCCTGGCATTGACGGTGATGAACATATTTATATTTTATATTCCAGAGGGCTGGGCTCTTCCGTTGCAGGTTATTTTTCTTCTTCTGATTCAACCCATCCATTAATTCAAGAATATTCCAATGGGCATGAAATGTTTTTATTCAATGCGGATAACACACCAATTGATGAAAGTTCTTATGGTGTCTTGGCGCATGAATTTCAACACATGATTCATTGGAACTTAGACCTTAATGAAACTTCATGGCTCAACGAAGGTTCATCTGAACTCGCCGCATTCTTAAATGGCTATGACCCCGGCGGCTTCGACTGGTTATATATCAATGACCCCGATTTACAATTAAATGATTGGCCCAACGATGGCAATACCGGTCCACATTATGGCGCAGGCTTTTTGTTTATGAATTATTTTCTAAATCGCTTTGGCGAAGAAGCAACACAATTATTAGTCAAAGACCCTGCCAATGGACTAGAAAGTGTTGAAGACGTTCTGCGTGAAATTGATGCAACCGACCCACTCACCAGTCAACCCATTTCTGCTGACGATTTCTTTATGGATTGGGCAGTCACCAACTTTTTGTTAGACCCATCCGTTGCAGATGGTCGTTACGATTACAGCAATTACCCGAATGCAAATCAGGCTACTGAAACCGAAACTATTTATAGTTGCCCACAAAATCCAATCTCTCGCACAGTGCATCAATATGGCGTGGATTATATTGCGATTGAATGTTCCGGCGATTTTACATTGACCTTCAGCGGCTCAACCATAACGGGACTCTTGCCAGCTGACCCTTATAGCGGAGAGTACGCCTTCTGGTCGAACAAAGGCGATTCATCCAACATGACCTTAACGCGCGAATTTGATTTTACAAACCTCAGCGCCCCAATTGAACTTTCCTTCCGCACTTGGTACGATATCGAAACCGATTGGGATTATGTCTATGTCGAAGTTTCAGAAAACGGCGAAACGTGGGATATTCTCACCACACCTTCCGGCACCGGCACAGACCCAAGCGGTAATTCTTATGGCTGGGGTTATACAGGTACAACCGATTGGAAAGAAGAAACAATTGACCTTTCAACTTATGCTGGTAAAAAAGTATTCGTCCGTTTTGAATACATCACCGATGCGGCGGTTAATGGAGAAGGCTTCCTTTTAGATGATGTCAAAATTGAAGCGGCAGGTTATGCGTCCGACTTTGAGGCGGATGATGGCGGCTGGACTGCCGAAGGATTCGTCCGCATCCAAAACGTTCTTCCGCAGACGTTTGGCTTGGCACTCATCTTGACCAATGATTCAAGCGTGACGATGATTGAACTCAACCCAGACCAAACCGCTGAAATTCCGCTTTCTTTGAAATCTGGTGATAAAGCCTATTTGGTGGTTTCTGGCACAACGCGTTTTACCCGCGAAGAGGCTTCATATCAAATTGAAATAAAGTAAAAGAAATTCTAAACCACGAAGGGTCACAAAGTTTTAAGAAACTTCCTTTGTGACCCTTTGTGTCCTTTGTGGTAAAGACGGTTTTGGGGATTTGTTATCAAATTTGCAATCTTTTCTTTTCACTTCCTGACTTATAATTTCGGCTTATCATTATGGGTGCATCAAATCATTCTAGCGGGAGCCGTAAGACGATTGCTGTATTAGGCGCACAGATTTCGCGTGTGTGGGGCGCCGAGTTTATGGCAGGTGTGTTAGATTCTGCCAAAACACACGATGTGAACGTAGTTTCTTTTTCAGGCGGGAAGCCAACCCCAATCCCATCACCATCAGGTAAACTTTCTTACGGTTTATATGACCTAATTAAACCCGGTCAATTTGATGGCATTTTGCTTGCGGCGGATATGTCGCATGGGGTTTCATTAGATGAAGTAAAAAACTTTTGTAAAATTTTTGCACCGACACCTTTAGCATCTTTTGCAATTCCAATTAAAGATGTGCCGACAACAATTACAGATAACGAAGGCGGGATGCGCGCTGTTATCAAACATTTGATTCAAGAACATGGATATAAGCGGATTGCTTTCTTGCGCGGACCGAAAGGGCAAATAGAGGCTGAGCAACGCTTTGAGGCGTATAAAGCGGAATTAAAAGCCAATGACATTCGGTTTGATGAAAACTTAGTTATTGAAGGGGATTTTTCACCGGAAAGCGGGCGTGCCGCTCTACGAACGTTGTTAGACGAACGCGGCATTCGTGTGCAAGCGATTGCCTCATCAAATGACCGCATGGCGTTTGGCGTCTTGGAAGCATTAGAACAACGTGGCATTTCTGTTCCCGACTCAATTGCAGTGACAGGTTTTGATAATGTTGGCGAGTCGCAATCTATGGGTGTGCCGTTAACCACAGTTCATCAATCATTTTATGATATTGGTAAAAAATCTTTTGAATCTTTATTAAAGAAAATCAATGGCGAAACCGTAAGCGATGTGAGCATTTTGCCTGCCAATTTGGTTGTCCGTTGGTCATGTGGTTGTCTACCAGATAGCGTCCATAAAGCCATTGTGCTTCCGAAAGAAGTAGCTCATACTGGCAGATTAGAAAATAAACGCGATGCGGCAATCCGCGCATTGCTTGGCGCGGCGGGTATCTCTGAAAGTGATCTTGCTAAATCACAATATGTTGAAGCCTTCGGCAATGCCTGGGATGTATTCCTAGCTAGTTTGCGCGAACCAAACCGCAATGACGTATTTCTTAAATCTGTTCAATCTATTGTAGAAGTTTTACAACAAAATGATTACGACTTCAACACTTGGCAAAATGTCATTTCTACATTTAGAAAATATGCACTCGGCGGCATCAATAGCAATACCACCATGTTACGTGCCGAAAATTTATTTCAACAAGCACGTATGTTAGTCGGTGAGTTATCTCAACGCGCGCAAGCCTATCGCCGTTTACAGTTTGAAAAGCAAGAAGAGAGCCTCAATAATTTTAGTTTTTCAATGGCATCCGCGATGACCTTTGAAGGCATTGGGCTTGCCATTTCAAAACATTTCCCTACACTTGGTTTAGAGCGTTGGTATGTGATGCTATACGACGATGTGATTTCGCCGGGCTCTGTTTCTACGCCACCGCCGCAAAATTATCAATTGTTATTGCAATATGATGAAAATCGTTTTGAGATTCCGAAAGACAAACCGCTTCTCGCTACGGGACGCTTGGTGCCGCATGGAAAGACTCCCGAAGACCACAGATATCAAGTAGTCGTCATGCCTTTGTCTTTAGCAAGCAACCGCTTCGGATTCATGTGGGTAGAAATGGGTCCGCAAGATTGGGATATTTACGTCCGCTTGAAAAATTTATTATCCAGTGCATTGTTGCGGACGATGCTTGTCGAACAGCGCGAACAAGCTCAAAAGGAAGTAGAAAGATTGTTCGCAGCCGAGCAGGAACGGCGTCGCGGAGCTGAAGCGCTTTCACGTTCTTCACGTCAATTATCCTCTTTGAATACAGTCGAAAAATTGCCCGAACAAATCCTAGAGCAATTAAATCAAGTTTTGCCGTATGAACGTGGTGTTTTATTTATTGAAGATGTAAACGGCACACCGATTGCGCACGCGCATCGTGGGTTGCCTGAACATACAAATTTAAATGAATTTAATTTACAAATCAAAGGCGCAGATTTTTATAAAACGGTTGCGCGCAAAGGCGAGCCTTTGTTGGTTGGTGACGTGAACACTATAGAAGGTTGGTCGCAACCGAGTTGGCTTCCGCAAGACCAATCATGGTTGGGTGTACCTTTATATTCAAAAGATAATGTGATTGGTATGTTGGTCTTGAGCCGTGCAAAAAATTCATTCACTGAAGATGACCGTTTGCTAGCAAGCACCTTTGCAATGCAAGCCACTGTTGCTTTAGAAAATTCACGTTTGTATAACGAAGTGACCAGTATGAATCAAGTTATGGAACGTATGGTTGCCAAACGTGTTGAAGAATTAAATAATGCGTATCAATCTCTTGAGAAGCACGATAAAAATAAATCTGCATTTATTCAAGTTGCCGCACATGAATTACGCACACCGCTGACTGTTATCAAAGGTTATATTGGCATGTTGAAAGCAGATTCTGCTATTCAGAATAATCCTATTCTTTCACAAGCCATTGACGGCGTATCACGCGGCACGAATCGTTTACATCAAGTGGTAGATAGTATGTTGGATGTAGCCCGGCTTGAAAATCAAGTAATTGCCCCGCATATTGAATCGGTCAACTTAGGTTTGATATTAAGACTCATCCTCAAAGATTATGTAGATGACGTTGCGCTTCGTAACCTGACCTTGACATTGGATGAAGCCATCAAGCAGATTCCTCCGCTTTCAGCTGACCCTGAATTGCTCAAAAAAGCGCTTGACCATATTATTGTTAATGCCATTAAGTTTACTCCAGACGGCGGTTCGATTCATATCGCCGCTAAAGTTGTTGAAGATGCCAAACGCGGCAGTATGGTTGAGTTAAGTGTCAAAGATACCGGCATTGGCATTGACCCTGAACACCATAAAATTATTTTTGAAAAGTTATATCAATTGGGTGAAGTGCAATTACATTCATCCAGCCGCACCAATTTCAAAGGTGGTGGAGCAGGCTTAGGCTTAGCGATTGCTTCTGGAATTGTCAAAGCCCTACAAGGCACCATTTGGGTGGAAAGTGAAAAACGCGATGAAGAGAAATGCCCGGGCAGTACATTTTTTATCCGCTTGCCGTTGGCGAAGGGATAAAATAGAGGTGAGAATTTCTCACCTCTATTTTATTTTCTCTCTAAAATCATAAATCCCGTCATTGACTTGCCATTTGGCATTACAAGATGAACATAAAAGATATTCTTTTTTATCTTGTAATTTCTCATTTCCGCAATCTGGGCATTTGAATAAGTCAATGACATTTAAAGGAATTTCGAATGTTTTATTTTCACCCATAACTTTTGCTTTGACAAACACACTTGGG
>JAEURF010000115.1 GCA_016789205.1 Anaerolineales bacterium | reverse complement strand
CACACGATGTACAAGCCCAAACGGCTTCTTCAGAAATTAGATTTGTCATTGGCAAATCAATGGCACCACCATAATTCAAGTGATAGCGTTTGTTAATTTCCAAGGCGGCGGGCGATAAAATTTTTCCGGTGTTATAAGCAGGGCAAACTTCTTGGCAACGAAAACATTGGATGCACGCATAACTATCCATAATTTGTTCCCAACCTAAATCTTTCATCTTTGCCGCGCCAAATTGTTCAATTGAAGTATCATCCAAATTTATATAATTCAATTGCCCAATCGATTTTCTTTCGGGCTTCAATCCAAAATTTAACGGAGCCATAAACAAATGAATATGTTTTGAATATGGAAAATATGGCAAAAATGCGACAACGACTCCTAAAGAAATCCACCATGCGACATGTTCCATCATGATTAACTGATTCGCCTCAACCCCTGACCATAAACCTGATACTGCTGAGATAATTGGTTGCCACCCGTCAACTTGACCGTGCTTCGCCAAGTACATAGACTCTTCCATCATACGCATAAAATTATGCGTGAAAAATGTCGCTGTCACAATTGCAGAATCTCGCAAAATGCCTGTTCTTGCTTTTGGATTTAATAAAGTTGTATCTCGTGTTGTTAAAGTGGCAGGTTTAAGAACATATCTTCGGAAAGAAAGAGCGAGCATACCGACCATAATGCCAACGCCGGTGAAATCAGCTAAGAGACGATACACATCACCAAATAGGCCGGTATTGTAAAAAAGCTTCCAACCTGTGAAGCCATAAATTAAATCTGATAAGTTGACCAATAAAAACGAGAAGAAGCCCCAGCCAATTAATCCATGCAAAATGCTCACGCCGAGGCGGAATCTGAAGACGGGTTGGAAAAAGCCGATTTTGAGAATCAGGTCTCCAAGTCTAGACCAAAGAAGCGACCAATCCACTTTACCTTGCCCGCTAGAAATGTGAGTCACAATCCTCATCACACCGCGATATGTCAAATATAACGATATGAGTGTAAAAATTGTAAAGAGAATTTTTTCTACAAGAGTGAGCATGAAGTCTCCAAAGTTAATATGTCATTCTGAGCCGCGCTCTTGCGGCGAAGAATCTCCACGATAATGATAGAGACCCTTCGCTATCGCTCAGGGTGACACGAATTTACTGACTTATATCATTAACATAATCTACTGCGCTAGCACACACGCCAGTTAAGTGAGGTGAAACAGAATCCCATGTCAGTGGCAAACTGTTCAAGGCAGTAGCAAATGAAATGGCTTCTGCTAAACATCCGCCACCTGCATTGTAATTGACTAACGTGAACTTCCACAAATCTTCATAAGAAGCAGCATCGCCGGGCGATGCGCCTGTATAATTTTTTACCACCTGACCGGCTTGTTGGCAATTGGCAATCATCGTATGAGCAAACACTCCCACAGAAAAATCTGCTTGGGTTAAATCAAATCCTAACGGACATTCTTCACAAGTTGCATTGACGCTTCCAACCAATGCTTGGCGTAATTGAAGTTGTTGTTCTTCATCTAAATTTGCATACCCTGCACCACAGATTTCAGAATCCATGACGAGTGGACAAAATTGATTAAAAAATGAACGATTCCAAAATAAAGTAGTATCGGCGCCATTTTCGGTTAATTGTCCCAAGCCGACATCATTTGATGCGTGATAAATGCCGGGCCAGAATTGGCTTTCACGTGCAAAAAGATTTTTCAATAACCGAGCTGGCACACTGGTTTCTTTGGCTGTGGTTAAAATCAATTCATCAAATTGATTTTGCCATTCAGTGACAGCATCGCGTGCTTCTTCCATGCCACATTGGTTCACTACATTCCCCGGAGCCAAACCTCCATCTGGGCATGAACTCGCATCCACCACGCCTTGTAAAATTAAATTTGCGGCAAGATACGTATAAGGAATGTCACTGCTTAAATCCTCACTTTGGGTGGGGGTGCTCAGCCATTCAGGTGTGCCGCGCACTGGCGGAAAAACACCCCATGCTTCAGAACACGTTGCAGATTGTCCTTGAAACTGTGATGAAAGTACATCTACATAATAATAAAGTTGGTCAGGGTCGCCTTCATCTACAACTTGCACGCGCACTTGGGCTTTGTAAACAATACTGCTATCTCCATAACTAGAATAAGACCAAAACTCAACTTCCACACCGCCTTCATCTGTTTCAGGAATGCGAAATTTGCAAACATCTGTTTCATCACAAAAGAATGATTCGCCGTTGTAAGTTCCTTCTACTTTAATGATGGATTCATTTGGTAAGGGTTCTAAGCCTGTAATCACAAGGGTTGGTTTGGTTTCACAAATATTTGTAGAGGTACTAAACACGGCTTCACAATCTTCAAGTGAAATCCATGCACTAGCGGCGGGTAACTCCAAGCCAATTTCTTTTTCTTTTTTCTGGGTGTCAATCAACAAGGCATAATAGCCTTTACAATTTTTTACATCATTGAGGTTACAAGTTGGTTGGGTCATCCAAGTATTGTAAATTTTTTCCCCGCAATCACGATACACTTCGCCGGGCAACGGCGTTTGATTATGTTCCGAATAAATAGTACAGACTATTTTTTTATCTTTCCAATTTTTAAGATGCCACTGATAGGATGTATATTCTACGGCGATGATAGAAAATCGGTCGGGACCAGGGGGGAGCTGGGATGCAGAACCAGACGCAACGTCTAAGCCTGAGGCGGGCGCGATGCCGGAGGCGAATGCCATATTGAAGAGGGCAATCAACATCAAAAGCAGATGAAGCATCCGTTGCCGTTTTTGCATGAGAATCAAAAAGAGTCCGCTTATTATAACGGACTCCTTAATATGTAGGTCAAACTTTTAGCGTGATGTCACGTTACAAACGTGACTACTTTTTTTCTTCCAACTCTTCTAAAATTTCAAGTTCGGCTTTCAGGTTTTTGTTGCGGATGTAAATGCTAAGAATATATATGCCCATGACAAGAAAGGCAACCATATAACCTGCAATCATATATGCGGATGTATCGGGTGTCGATTCCATTTTATTCTCCGAGGGTTTTGAGTTTGAGTTGTTCTACTTTTTCTTGCAAGCCACCAAGTCGAACGCGATGCCATATAAAGTCTATAAATAAAATTGTGAAAGCGATTAATGCAACAAATAATGTGTTGCGCATATCTGGCGACATATCAAAGCCGCCTTGTGCCGCCGCGCTTGGGTTACCAACTACAACAGGATGAATACTGCGAAACAAACGAATGACCATGAATGTAATCGGTGCGCTCAACCCGCCCAATAATGTATACACTGCACCAAAGCGTGCGCGTTTTTCAGGGTCTTCAATGCCTTGTCTTAACATAAAGTAGGCAATGAAAATTAATTCTGTGATGGCGGCAGTGGTTAAACGCACATCCCAAGTCCACCATGTGTTCCATGCCGGGCGTGCCCAAATGGAACCAAGAATAATTGTGATTAAGAAAAACATGGCACTGACTTCTACTGCGGCAAGCCCGAAGCGGTCCCACATCATATTTTTGGAAATAAGATATGCAATGCCTGCTATAGATGCGATGATAAACCCCAGCAAAGCCACCCAGCCTGTACCAACATGGAAATAAAAGACGCGTTGCACTTCTCCCATGACCAATTCAGTAGGGGCAAAGACAAGTGCAAAATATGTAGCGACCCCAATGGCAATAATGGAGAGAACGTCTAAGATGGTGAGTAAGATTGGTTTTTTTTGCATGGAAGGTCCTTTGGAAGTAATCAGTAATCGGTGTACAGTATTCAGTAGGTGTTAATTTATCTGACTTTGTATAGAGTTTGGTGAGAAATGGTATATCAGTTTTCTAGAATTTGTAGATTTTGTAGGTCACGTTTGCAACGTGACTGGCTCAATTAATTTTGCTACAAGCGTGACCTATTCTTCGACGATAAAGTCAAAGAACATGAAAGAGACGGCGATAAAAATCACATCATAGACAATTAATAAATTCAGTGGTGCACGGATTTCAGAAAATTCTGCTCCGATAATAATCGCTCCACTGGCTAAAACGGATGCGATTAAGACTGGCACGACGATAGGAAATAATAATATGGGAAGTAGAATTTCTCTGGTGCGGGTTTGGACTGCCATTGCTGAAAGCAATGTCCCGACGGCAATATATCCGATAGAGCCAAGTAACAGCACAGCGATAAACTCTAGTTGAAAGATGCGGAATTCATTATAGAAAAACGCATATAAAGGAAGCACAATCGCTTCGACAATTAACATAAAGGCTAAATTGCTGATGGCTTTGCCAAAAAAAATTGCAGACCTATCTACTGGCGCAAGCAAGAGACCATCCATGCAACCTCTGTCTTTTTCAACAGCCATAGACCTGTTTAATCCGAGTGTGCCTGCGAATGCAAAGGTTGTCCACAACACGCCAGCGGTTACTTTTTGGCGGACGTCAATGTTTAAGTCTAAGGCGAAGTTGAAAATTAAAATCACAAGCACTGAAAAAGTTAACATCGCAGTTAATAATTCACGCGAACGAAATTCGGCGGCGAGGTCTTTTTGGACGATGGCGAGTGTGGCTTTGAGGAAAGATGGTTTCATTAATCGGTAATCAGTTTTCTAAGGCTTGTTTATAAAAATCTAAGACGTTATTATTTTTCAAATCACTTTTATTGATAGAAGCAGTAATCACGCCACGAGATAAAACGTCAAAGCGGGTGGCGAGTGCTTCGGCGCGGATAAGGTCGTGGGATGTCATCACAACCGTGCGTCCGTGTGAGGCGACTGTGCGAAGCACATCATCTAACATGACAGACGCATCTTGGTCTAAGCCTGTGTAGGGTTCATCAAATAAAATGACTTCTGGCTCATGCAGAATGGCACGACCAATTGCAAGGCGTTGACTCATGCCACGCGAAAATGTGCGCACTAAATCTTTGCGGCGATTTTCTAACCCGATGAGTTGTAAAACCTGTGTAATGCGTGCTTGGGAATTGGGTATTCCATACATTCTTGCATAAAATTGTAAATTTTCTTCTGCGGTTAAATCTGGGTATAGCAATGGCAAATGTGAGACAACGCCTAACTTTGCACGCACTTGGGCTGATTGATTGGGCAGTGAGTATCCTGCAACTTTGACATTTCCCAAACTTGGTTTTGATAGTGACGCTAAGATTCTTAAGAACGTTGTTTTACCCGCGCCGTTTGGACCTAGCAAGGCTACAAATTCTCCGGGTTGAACTTGAAAATCCAAGCCGCGCAGAATTGTTTTTAGTCCAAAGCGTTTGATGAGTTTGGTTACTTCTATCATTGTTTTTTTTGGAATGCAGAAGCTTGCTTCTGCAAATACGCCAGCAAGCTGGCTGACTCCATATTATCTCTTTAACTTACTCTTCAATTCATTTCTTCTTTTCTGATAGGCATCATCCGAAATTTTGCCGTCTTTGTGTAAATCATCAAGCGCGATAATCGCATCCATAATGGATTCAGAATCGTCAAATTCATCTTCTTCAACGTCTTCTTTATTTTTATTTCCTAAATACATCCACACGCCCGCAAAAATTAAAGCCGCACCTAACGCGCCAATGCCAAATACAAAATTTTGATTTTCTAACAAATTGGCATTTTGTGTCGTGCCTTTGGGTTTTCCACTAATTGTAAATTCGAGATTACTTCCTTGCACAGTTTTACCAATTGTGTAAATATGAAAGTTCGTATCTTGAA
>JAEURF010000114.1 GCA_016789205.1 Anaerolineales bacterium | reverse complement strand
TGCCGAAGTATCCATATTGTGTAAATTCTTCGACTCTATCTCGAATGCTATAAATATAAACTGTGATTCCAATCACAGCCAAAACAGCCACAATTCGTAAGATATTTGTGGTCAGATTTGTTTTTGGTTTTTGGTCTAAAGTTTCAGGTTGCAAGTCAGGTGATTTACTTTTACTCTTTAACTTATCAACTTCTTTCTTATTACTCTTCGACTTGCGACCTTCAGCCTTGTTAACTTTCTTCAATGGTGACACGGATGATCTTCACCGCTGGTGCATTGGGGTTGCCTGGGTCACGTGGCTGGATAGACATGAGTACATCTTCGCCTTCAATGACTTGACCAAAGACAGTATGTTTTCCATCCAAATGTGGCGTTGGACCATGTGTAATAAAAAATTGCGAACCATTTGTAAAAGGTCCAGCATTCGCCATAGATAAAATTCCGCGTTTGTCATGTTTCAAACTTGGATGAAATTCATCCTGAAATTTATAGCCCGGTCCGCCACGCCCTGTGCCAGTTGGGTCACCGCCTTGTGCCATGAAGTTGGCAATCACACGATGAAAAATCACGCCATCATAATATCCTTCGCGTGAAAGGAAGACAAAATTGTTAACAGTCACTGGTGTTTTATCTGCAAACAGTTCAATCACCATCGTGCCATTATCCGTTTCCATGTTGGCTTTATATTTCTTTTTCGGGTCAATCTGCATTTCGGGGGGATTCGTCCATTGTTTAGCCATTTTATTTCTCCTAAAATAAATTTATAAAATCTTTCTTCTTTCCTCTTTCTTTGACATGAAAGAAGAAAGAGGAAAGAAAAGTTACTTAAGTAAAGTCTCTATCCTTGCAACAACCATATCCAGCGCGGCGGTATTGAATCCACCTTCTGGGATAATCACATCGGCATAACGTTTGGATGGTTCTACGAATTCCAAATGCATTGGTCTCACAGTGGCTTGATATTGTTGAATGACATATTCAGTAGTGCGGCTTCTTTCGGTTATATCACGATGCAAACGGCGAATAAAACGCAAGTCTGCATCAGTATCTACAAAAATTTTCACGTCAAATAATTTTCGCAATGCCGCTTCAGTGAAAATCAAAATCCCTTCCACTAAAATCACATTCTGTGGTTGGACTGTAAATGTTTGGTCGGTGCGTCTGTCGGTGGCAAAATCATATATCGGTACAGAAACAGGTTGAAAGTCACGTAAAGAGGCGACGTGTTGAATCAGCAATTCCGTTTCTAAAGAGTTTGGATGGTCAAAATTTATTTCTGCACGTTGCGCGGGTGGCAATCCCGTTAAGTCTTTGTAATATGAATCATGTTGAAGATATGCGATTTTATCTGCGCCGACTCGTTTCAAAATTTCTTGTGCAACTGTGGTTTTGCCAGACCCTGACCCGCCTGCAATGCCGATGACTAAAGGAATTTTTTGCATCATATTTTTGATTATACTCGCTTCGCTTCTGCTTTGACTTCAACCTGCTTATCCAGCGTCAAATTTTATTTTTCGCCTCATGATGGTATAATCATTTTGTTAGCCACGAATCTTTTTTTAGGAGCCTATTTTGGCCTTCAACCCAATTAACTGGCTGTTAGGCCTTTTTTCTCTAGATATTGCCATAGACCTCGGCACTGCGAATACGTTAGTGCATGTGCGTGGTAAGGGGATTGTCATCAACGAACCTTCGTGGGTTACTGTTGATAAAAAACTGCGTCAGCCGTTGGCAATCGGTCTCGAAGCCAAAGAGATGGTCGGTCGTACACCAGCCAATGTCATTGTTGTTCGTCCAATTCGCGATGGTGTCATCGCCGAGTTTGATGTAACGCGTGTGATGTTGGAATATTTTATTGGCAAAGTACATGAACAAAGTGTTGTGCCATTACCACGTCCGCGGGTCATTATTGGTTTGCCCACTGGTGTTACCGAAGTTGAAAAACGTGCAGTCTATGATGCTGTCATGGCATCCGGTGCGCGCCAAGCTATGTTGATTGAAGAACCTATCGCGGCGGCGCTTGGTGCTGGTTTGCCAATTGCTGAAATTCGCGGTTCTATGGTTGTGGATATTGGTGGCGGTACAACTGAAGTTGCAGTTATGTCTATGAGTGGCGTGGTTGCATCACGCTCATTAAGAGTTGCTGGTGATGAATTAGATCAGGATATTGTGCAATATCTACGAAACAAATACAACTTGTTGATTGGTCAAGGTGTAGCGGAACAAATCAAATGGCAAATTGGTTCTGCTTATCCGCTTCAACCTGAAAAAACAATGGAAGTACGTGGAAGAAACTTAGTCACTGGTTTGCCTGAGACAATTGAAGTTTCATCCGTTGAAATCCGTGAAGCGTTGTCTGGCTCTGTGCAAGTAATTATTGACACTGTCCGCGATGCATTAGATGAAATCCCACCAGAAATCGTCTCAGACTTAATGGATATTGGTATTTGTCTCGCAGGCGGTGGCGCATTACTTCAGGGCTTGGCAGAACGCCTTACTGATGAATTGAAATTAAGAGTCTGGGTTGCAGAAGACCCGCTCACTTGTGTAGCCAGAGGCGCGGCAGTCATCTTTGAAGATTTGGAAAATCTTTCACGCTTCCTCGTTGGGTTAGAACGTGGTAGTACACGTCACGTCGGATAAAAAAATTGCAGTCTCGGTTCGGAGGCTGGATCAAAAATGAATTCCCGTTCTTTACAGACAACAATTATATTTCTTGTAGTGGGTGGTATTCTCGCGCTTGCCCTGGGCGGATTTTTCGGCTCTGCATCTAATCGTTTTAGTTTAGTTTTTATTGAAATTCAAACATGGATTTATACACGCTATGGCGCATTTCAAGATTTAGTGACTGCACCACGTGATATTGTTTCATTACGTCAACGCAACGCAGACCTCGAAGCGCAAGTTTCACAATTACAAGCGCAATTGATTGAGTTACAACAACGCGTTAATGAAACGGAAATCCTTGCGGCGTTGGTTGATTTTTCTCGTTCAAATCCTGAAAGCACATACAAAGCCGCTTCTGTTATCGGTCGTGACCCCAGCCCGTTTTTGCATTACATCATTATCAATCGCGGTTCAAATGATGATATTCGGCGTGGTATGCCTGTCGTTACTAATCAGGGTTTAGTCGGCAGGGTAGATGCAGTGATTGCAGATGCCGCACGCGTGCAATTAATCACTGACCCAGCTTCTAGCGTCAATGTATTTTTACAAAATGCAGAAACCAGTGCCATTTTATATGGTTCTGTCACAGGCGATGTAACACTTGATTTAATTTCACAAAATGTAACGGTAGAACCCGGCGATTTGATTTTGACATCTGGTTTAGGAGGCGGATATCCAGCCGACTTAATCATCGGGCAGGTAGTTTCGCTTCGGACTCTGGAATTTGAGCTGTTTCAACAAGCGACAGTTCAACCTGCTGTAGACTTTTCACGACTTGAAATTGTCTTGGTAATTACCAACTTCCGCCCGGTCGATATTACTCCGCTTGAACCCGTTTCGCCTTAATCAATATTCATAATCCCTTAATACTTTGTGGTAAAAATAATTTAACAATATGCGGAATATCATAGCATTTCCCTTGCTTGGGCTAGCAGTGATTTTGCAATCTTCACTCGTCAGCGAAATACATTTGCTTCAAGGTTATGCCGATTTGCCAATGTTACTGATTGCGGCGTGGGCATTACAAGACCGTGTCGATTCGGCTTGGCATTGGGCGGCAGTTGCCTGTTTGTTTGTTGGGTTTATCTCTAGCTTGTCATGGGTAATTTTTGCAATCGGCTATTTTGGTATTGTCTATATTGCGCGAAGTTTACAAAAGCGAGTTTGGCAAGCACCCTTGTTAGCGATGTTTAGTGTCGTATTTATAGGCACTTTGTTTATACACTTTTTGTCTTTTGGTGTTTTGAGCATTCTGGGTACGCCGTTTTCATTTTCGGATGTGGCTGGATTAATTACCTTGCCTAGTTTATTACTTAATATGTTATTTTCTATTCCCATTTATACTTTCATGCGTGACCTTTCTTATTGGGTATACCCTGCTGAGGTGATGGAATGAGTGTTAATTCAGAACGCCCCGTCCGCTTTGAGACGTGGCGGTTAGCGGTTATTTATATCGTTATCTTTTTGGCGTTTATAGGTTTGCTGTTACGCTTGGTTAATTTGCAAATCTTTCAAGGCGATGATTGGTCAGCGCGTGCGATTGATAATTACACCAATCAAGTCAGTATCCCTGCGGCGCGCGGTATTATTTATGACCGCTATGGATATATTCTTGCACGTAACGTTGCTTCCTACAACATCATCATCACGCCTGCTAATTTACCTGCCGATGATTCAGATATTCAACAAATCTATCGTGAACTTTCGACATTGATTGATGTGCCAGTTGGCGGACCTGTGACCGATGAATCTTTGGAAGAAGCTAAGTTATTTGGTGTGTGCGTGCCAGGTCCGGGCATTGCTCAATTGGTGGCACTGCAAGATACACTTGCCCCATATAGCCCGGTTAAAGTCAAATGTAATGTTTCGGAAGAAGTGGCTCGGGTGGTAGAAGAAAAATCAATGGACTGGCCAGGTGTCGAAGTCGAGATTGAGGCGGTTCGTGAATATCCAACGGGTTCATTGACGGCGCATCTCATCGGCTTTTTAGGTCCAATTCCTGCATCTCAAGAAGAAGAATTACGCGCACAAGGCTTTATTCCAAATCGTGACAAGATTGGTTATTCTGGCGTAGAAGCCTCATTACAAGATATTTTGGCTGGTAGAAATGGTTTGCGTGTTGTGCAAGTGGATGTGGCTGGTCAAGAGATTCGTAATTTGGAACCGCCAATTGCACCTTCGCCGGGCAACAATGTGTATTTGACGATTGATACCCGTTTACAAGCCGCCGCTGAAGCAACCATGCTTGAAGAAGTTCGTTTTTGGAATACTTATTTTGGAACAGTAAGAATTTCTAGCGGCGTCATTATTGCGATGAATCCGAAAACAGGTGAAATTCTTGCAATGGTTTCTTATCCCGGTTATGAAAACAATCGCTTGTCTCGTATCATCCCTGCTTATTATTATGAACAATTGAGTCAAGACCCGCGCAAACCTTTATTGAATAATGCAATTTCTGCTGAATATCCGCCGGGTTCTACATTTAAATTATCTACAGCAACAGGTGCATTTAATGAAGGCGTGATTGATTTAGATACGATTGTGCAAACGCCGGGTCAATTGCTTTTATGCGAACGCTTCAACCCTAATGATGTTTGTACTGATGCAAACACACGTCCGTTTGTTGATTACATCTTCGATCAAAACCCGGCAGGCTTTGGTAGTTTACGCTTTTTACAATGTATTGCTTATTCCAGTAACGTCTGCTTTTATAAACTAGGCGGTGGTTTTGAAGATGAAATTCCACAAGGTTTGGGCATTGAACGGCTTCGTCAGTATGCACGAGCATTGGGATATGATGAAGCATCTGGGATTCAATTGTTGGGCGAACAAGATGGTCTGATACCAGACCCACAATGGAAGCGCATCAACACAGGGGAAAACTGGTCAACAGGTGACACATATATTGCTAGCGTTGGGCAGGGATATGTACTCGCAACGCCATTGCAAGTTTTGATGTCTGGCTCTGTGATTGCGAACAACGGTATCCTGATGCAACCAACGGTCGTCCGCCAAGTGACTGATGGTGATGGTAACGTCGTTCCATATTGGTTTAATCCAGAAGATTTTACAGTGACACAATTTGAAACTCCCGGT
>JAEURF010000113.1 GCA_016789205.1 Anaerolineales bacterium | reverse complement strand
ATGAAAGTGTTGGTCGCACGGATTTCCCCGGTGGAGATTTTGCTGCATTAGAAAAAAGTATTCGTGAGCAGATTTTTGTCATGCCAAATGAAACGAGATTGTTATCAGGTCATGGACCAGAGACAACAGTGGGACATGAGAAGCAATTTAATCCATTTGTCGGAATAAACTAATTCTTGTAAAATTCGTATAACTTATCGAGGAGAATGAGAAAATGAAAAACCCAAATGCACAAAACCAAAAAAATAATTCCGAGTCATCGCCCAATAGTCCAAGAAATTTTTTATCTGCAATTCCACGTTGGCTTATTGGTGTGATAGCAGGCATTATATTAATTTTAGTGCTTGCCAATATTAGTAAATCATTTTGGTATTTTGAAGTGATTGAAAATGACGAAGTAGGTGTAACCATTGAAGCTGGTGAAATTCAAGGTGTTGTACAACCAGGAATAGCGTATGATTTTGGTCTTTTTGTTGACTTAGTAAAAATTAAGACAAGCGCTGTGGCTATCACTGTAGATGACCCTGAACTAATTACAATTGATAAACAACGTATTGGTTTGCAGGTTACTGCTGATGTATTTCGTCCACGTGAAGCAGATATAGTAACTGCTAATTATTCTCGTTATCGCAATATTTACCTAAGCGATGACGCGTTGCAACAACGTATGACAGCTTTTACCTTACAAGCTATGAAAGTTTGTGTGGGGGATAAAAAATTTGACGAAGCTGTAATCGGCTCTGGACGTGACGATTTACGTGCATGTATAGATGAAGAATTAAGTGCTTTGGCTGAGCCACTCGGTTTGGAAGTACGAAATGTTGCTGTGCCTCAAATTACTATTTCGCCAGAGGTGCAAGCTGCCTTGGATGCAATTGTACAAAGCCGTTTAGCTACTGAGAAGGCAAAACAGGATGCCGAGAAAGCAGAGCAAGAAGCAGCAGCACAACAAGCAGTAGAAGAAGGACGAATTAGGGTTGAACAGTCTAAATTGCAAGAAGAGGCACGCCAGCAAGCTATTCTTCAGGAATTAAAACGTCAACAACTTGAAGCAGAACTTGCAGTTATTGAACAGGAAATTATCAATGCAGATGCTGAACTTGCACTTACGCAAGCGCAACAAGCTATTGCTGATGAACAGGCACGTGTGGATATTGCTAAAGAATTAGCACTTGCTGAAATGTATGCACGATATCCTGGATACGTAACATTACAAATCGCATTAGCTAATGCAAATGCAATCAAAGATACAGACAAGTTTGTATATACACCTGAAGGTGTCTTTCCTAATTTCATTATTACTAATGGTGGGCTACCTACATTTGAAGTGAGATAAGATTTATCAATTATAAGGGACATCCTGTGGATAGTACGGGATGTCCCTTTAACTATTTGAAGAAATTATCTATTCTATAGAATCAAATTTCCCCGTACGAGCGAAGCGAAGCTTTTTATCCCGTATGGTCTAAATATTTCAATCCAGAGCCCGTGTTGAATAAAACAATTTTTTCGTCGGGGTGAATCCATTTTTGATTAATTAAATCTTTGAGGGCGGCAAGTGTTGCGGCGCCTTCTGGAGCGGCGAAGATTCCTTCGGCTTTGGCTAATTCTTGTTGTGCTTGCATGAGTGCTTCATCTTCAACAGCAATGGCTGTGCCGTTGCTCTCATAAAGACATTTTAGAATTAATTGGTCGGCAAAACTTTTTGGCACACGCAAACCAGATGCGATGGTATGCGCGCCTGTCCAAAAATCGCAGAACATGGCTTTCTTTTGAAATGCCAGCGGAATTGGTGCACAGCCTGTAGCTTGTACCGAAACCATACGCGGACGCTTTGTTTTATTTAACCATCCAAGATTTTCCAATTCTTGAAAGGCTTTCCACATGCCTACTAAGCCTGTGCCGCCACCTGTGGGATAAATAATGACATCGGGCAATTCCCAACCAAATGATTCAGCGAGTTCATAGCCCATAATTTTTTTGCCTTCAGCGCGATAGGGTTCTTTGAAAGTGGAAACATCGAACCAACCTTCTTCCCGCGCTTTTACACCTGCCATACCGGCGGCATCACTGATTAAGCCATCAATCAAAATCACTTCTGCACCAGCAATGCGGCTTTCTTCAATATTTGCTTTGGGTGTATCTTTGGGCATATAAATCATGGCTTGCATACCAGCACGTGCGGCATACGAAGCCATAGCACCACCGGCATTACCGGCTGTGGGGATAATTACTTTCTTAACACCTAATTCTTTTGCTTTTGAAACTGCGGCAGAAAGCCCGCGTGCTTTGAAAGAACCGGTTGGGTTACTGCTTTCTTCTTTTACATATAAATTGGTTAATCCAAGTGTCTTGCTTAAATTATTTAAGGAGAGCAAAGCACAATCTCCTTCCCCCAAAGTGATTTGATTCTGTTTATCTACAACGGGTAATACTTCATGCCAGCGCCACATCCCTTTTGGGCGGCGTGTAATTTCATCACGGTCTATATGTGAGCGAATAGAGTCAAGATCATACTGGACGATAAGCGTTGATTGACAATCAGGACAAAAAGTATGAATTTCATTTGCTGAATAAATTTTTCCACAACCGGAGCATTTTAAATCTACAAGATATGAATGCTGTGTGTTCATGTATTACTTTGAATCAGGTGCAGGCACAAAGGCTTCAACACGCGCCCATAACTCACGAATATTAATGGGTTTGGACATGTACACATCACACCCAGCCGAGAGCGCTTTTTCTGCATCACCTTTTAACGCGTTGGCTGTGATTGCAATAATGGGTGTATATGCCAGCGAAGCCTTATCACTCGCGCGTAATCTACGCGCCACTTCGTAGCCGTCAATATCGGGCAAGTTGATATCGAGCAAAATCAAATCTACTTCTTGAGATTGTGCCACAGCAACTCCGCTTTCACCATTTACAGCTTCCATTAATTTGTAGCCGCGTGATTCCAATGCACGTTTGACGAGCATCATGTTATCTGGATTATCTTCGATGTATAAAATATTATGTGCCATAATGAAATTCTCCTTATGATTTACCTTTATCGTCCATTTTATCTTGGATGACGTTAATGACTTGGTCAACAAACTTACGCGTGGGCAATGACCCTTTTTGATATACCGCCTCAATATGACCGTTGAGTCGTTTCCGTTCCTCAGCAGTGATATCCTTTGCACTGACGACGACAACGGGGATATCTTTTGTGCGTGGGTCTAATTTTAACTCCTCTACAAATCCAAAGCCATCAATACCGGGCATGGTCAAATCGCTGACGATTAAGTCTGGCAGTTTTTGCCTTGCAATAGATAACCCCTCCCAGCCGTCTTTGGCGTGGTACATGCGATAATTTTTTCTGCCTTCTAACAAGCGACGAATCAAAAGCGCATCATCTTCATTGTCATCAACCAATAAAACAGTTGTTGTGGTTTCGTCTAAATTTTCAAGCGCGGCGAGTAAACCTTCACGCGGGGCGGGGGATTGGTCTTTGCTGAGGTGTACATCCACAGCCCATTGTTCACCAAGCACATGTTTTTCTACAGGGAAGGTATGACCTGTGCAATTGATGACCACTAATTCATCTTTTCCAATTTTTCCATTTTTGGATAATTTCTCGAATCCGGCGAACGCGACAGAGGTTGCCGGTTCTACAGCCATACCCTCGCTTTTGGCAAGTGAGCGCATTGCGGAATACGCTTCCAAGTCCGTCACAGATTCCATCTCACCACCAAATTGTTGAGTGAGATTCCATAAATAGGTGTAAGACTTGCCCGGGTCACCCGTAGATAAAATGATGATTCTTGTGTCAGGAATCACAGGTTTAGCCACATCTTTACCGGCTTTGAAGGCATTGACCATCGGCGCACATCCTTCGGCTTGGATGATGGCAAGTTTGGGGATTTTGTTAATCAATCCCATAGCATACATTTCTTTAAAACCCTGATATACGCCTAAAGGTCCCATACCACCACTGACGGCTTGAATGTACCAATCAGGTGCGCGCCAGCCAAGTTGTTCTACAATTTCGTACGCAATCGTTTTCATGGATTCACGTGCGGGGACGGATGTCGCACCACGGTCTAACAATAAATTTTTTCGTTGTGCAAATTGTGCGGCGATTTGTTTGGTTTGGTCATAATTTCCGCTGACGCGAATCACCTCGGCACCAAATAAGGCGGCTTCACGTAATTTTTCTTGTGGCACGAGGCTGGTCATAAATACCCAAAGTTTTATACCTGCTCTGGCGCACGCGGCGGCATATGCAACTGCGGCATTGCCTGTGGATGCAATCACGGCTTCACTGATTCCGTTTTCATTCATCGCGGCGACTGCCACTGCGGCTTGACGGTCTTTGAAAGAAGAGGTCGGACCGTAGCGTTCATCTTTGATGTAAACAGATTCATGCCCAAGGTCAGAAGCGAAGCGATGTGAAAGCCATAAGGGTGTGCCGCCTGCGGGATATAAATCTAAAACAGAGGGGTTGTTGAGCGGGAGAATATCTTGATAGCGCCACAAGTTAGATGGGCGGTTTGGTATGCCGCGCAAAACTTCACGTTTGAATAATTCGTAATCGTAGTTTGCTTCAAGCCATTGCGACTCACATGTTTGACAAACAGCAGGCTCAAAAGGAATATAAGCTTGTTGATTGCCACATAAGGCGCATTGCAGGAATGTTGGTTTCGCCATGTTAAATCTTTCTCGTGACTGGTTCTGAAACAGCACTACGATTTTCGATAGGCATGAATACGAAGAAGGTTGAGCCTTCGCCTTCAACACCATTGCTTTCTGCCCAAAGTTTTCCGCCGTGCATTTCAATTAATTTACGGCTGATGGGTAAACCTAAACCGGTGCCACCGGCTTTGCGTGTGGTGGATGAGTCAACTTGTGTAAACTCGTTGAAGACGTCTTCAAGTTGTGCGGGCGGAATGCCGATGCCGGTATCTTTGACGCTGATTAAGATATTATTTTCTTCACGTATGGCGCGAATGGTGACTTTGCCTTTTTCTGTAAACTTCAAAGCGTTGTTGACCAAGTTAATCATCACTTGACGTAAACGTGTTCGGTCTGCACTGACTTCTACATCATGGTCTGATTTTTCTTCAACTTTAAGGGTTAACTTCTTTTCGCTTGCCTGTGGTGATGTGATACTGATGACTTCTTCAAAGATTTCGTGTAAGTTGAATTTTTCGATGATGAGATTCATCTTACCAGATTCAATCTTTGCCATGTCTAACACATCGTTAATCAAGTGGAGCAAGTGTTGACCATTTTTATTAATTAACTTAAGGTCATTATCCATATTTGGTGTGAGCGGACCATCTAAGCCTTCAAGCATCACGTCTGTAAAGCCGAGGATGGAGTTCAATGGTGTGCGCAATTCATGAGACATATTCGCAAGGAAAGATGATTTGAGTTTGTCTAACTCGCGCAATTGAGTCACTGTGGCGGCTTGCTCTTGATACAAACGAGCATTTTGTAGAGCAATTGCAACTTGTGAAGCCAATGTTGTATAAATGTTTGCATCTTCTTTTGAGAAGCCGTCTACCTTATCAGACTGTACATCAAACACGCCAAGCACAGTATCACCGACAATCATTGGCACAGCCATTTCTGAATGTGTTTCGGGTAATAATGGATTGGGTAAGAAGTCTGGTTGACCTTTTACATTGTTTACGATAACAGGTTGTCTTTCACGTGCGGCACGCGCCACCAACGATTTTTCTGTTTCCATTGGAATGGCGTGTCCTTGAGAAACCATTTGCCGACCTATATCTCCAGCACCACTTGCCAGAAGTAATGTGTTCCAGGCTGAGTCTGCAAGATAAATATGTGCATGGTAAACACCGAATCTTTCTTTTGT
>JAEURF010000112.1 GCA_016789205.1 Anaerolineales bacterium | reverse complement strand
ATGCACAATCTCTGCTTGACCAACTCGCATCTACTGGAACAAAAATTACGCTTGCACTTGCTCAACAAGTTTTGGGGACTGCAACCAGCCAAACTGTCTTGGATGTCATCGCTTCGATTCTTAATCACGAACCTGCTCGCGGACTTGAAACGATTCATCACGCCTTAGATTCTGGCGCAGACCCACGTTCGCTTGCGCGTCAACTTGTTGAATACACGCGCGGTCTCATGCTCATTCAAATGGGTAACATCGAACAAGTCGAAGCCACGCGTGATGTCAAAACGCAAATGCAAACTCATGCGGATTCATTTAATACATCTGATACTTTGAGGATGATGAAAATTTTCAACACCGCCGCAACAGATTTACGCGGTGGGTGGCAACCTTCATTGAGTCTGGAACTTGCTTTAGCAGAAATTTTAGATGAAGAACCGCTTCAAGCTAGACCTAAAGTTGTTTCTGCTTCGTCAGCCAAGTCAAAGCCTGAGGTTTCAGCGACCAAGCCTGAGGTTAAGAAAGAAGCGATAAGTCAAGAAGATAAACCAGCTATCAATTCAAATGATATTGTTAAAGCATGGAAATCTTTAATCGCCACACTTCCAAAAGCACAAGCGAATTTGGGTGCATTGCTGAATTCGGTGCGTATGATTGATGTACAAGGCAAAACGTTGGTGCTTGGCATGGCAAGTGATGTGCTGGTGGAGAAGTTGAATAAACCCGACCAAATTGAAGTGATTCAACGACTCATCAAAGACCACTTTCATGCGGATGTGTCTGTGCGTTGTATTGTGACCAATGCCAAAGGTAAAATTCCCACCAATGTTTCACAAGATGGCATGGTCGCCACTGCGATTCAACACGGTGGCGAAATTGTGGATATGGATGATTAGTTTGATGGTTGGCTGGTTTGCTAGTTTGTAAATAGTAATTGGTAATTGAGGTTGATGATGTCTCAAAATAATGGAAAGAAAAAACAAGATGTGAAAGTTGAATTTACAATCAGCCCTGTGCTTCAACAAGTGGAAAAGAAAATTAGTGATGCACAAAATTTTCAACTGGAAGTAATTGCGAGAACAAACTTTAATAATTTTAATGGCAAAAAAATTGCTCAGTGGTTAAGAGAAAATCATAAAATGTGGCGTACGGTTTTATTGCCTTTGGATTTTATTTCCTTGCGAGATATGGATCATGGTCATTGGCATGCCGATACTCTTTTTATTTATCCCGAAGAAGGTTATGGATTTAAGTTAGAAGAAATTATGAAAGACCAATTCCATGCCGATGAAATTCATTGGATTGGTAGAGAAGATGCAATGGATATGCTCGGAACAAGTGATATAAAAGATACAAGTTATGTAATGTTTTCAGCATGGTGGGATTAACTTGTATAATTCGATAACTAATAAACTATATAACTAGTAAACTAGGAGACTAACGAATGGCAAAAGGATTTAACAAAGGACCCGCAATGGGTGGACAAGGTGGGATGATGCAACAGCTTCAAAAGATGCAAAAGCAAATGGAAGAAGCCCAAGCAAAACTCGCTGAAGAAACCGTCAGTGCAACGGCGGGAGGTGGCGCAATTAAAGTCACGATGACAGGTGACCAAAAATGCAAATCGGTTGAAATCTCTCCAGAATTTCTCAAAGATGCCGATGCTGAAATGTTGCAAGATATGGTCTTATCCGCTGTCAACATGGCATTGGATGAATCCCGTGCTTTGCAAGAAAAGTTGATGGGTCCGCTGGCGGGTGGATTACCATTCTAGTCAAAAGTCAAAGGTCGCAAGTCAAAGACCTGTGACCTTCAACCTGTGACCTTTTATGATATTACCCGAATCCATCCAATCCCTAATCACTGCTCTCGAACGCCTACCCGGCATCGGACCAAAGTCCGCTTCACGGTTGGCTTTCTATTTATTGCGTGTGCCTGATGAAATCGCTCAAGATTTATCGAACGCGTTGGCGAATCTCAAAATCAATACGGCATTTTGCCCTGAATGTTTTAATATTATGGAAGCAGGCAGAGAACGTTGTGAAATTTGCGAATCACCTAAACGCGATTCGTCAATAATTTGTGTCCTTGAAGAAGCGCTGGATGTTTTAGCACTGGAACGCACTAGCGGTTTCAATGGAAAGTATCACGTACTGCAAGGCGTGTTATCTCCCATCGAAGGCATTGGACCTGATGATTTGAAAATCAAACAACTGGTTGCACGTGTTGCGAATGGGGGAGTGAAGGAAATTATCCTTGCTACGAATCCCAGCATGGAAGGTGATGCAACCGCTCAATATTTGCAAACTCAATTAAGAAATTATGATGTGCATGTCACAAGGCTTGCACGTGGTTTGCCTGTCGGCGGCGATTTGGAATATGCTGATCAAAATACTTTATTGCGAGCATTGTCTGGTCGGCAGGAAATGAATTAAGAAAAGATATGAGACCTGACAGGTTTTTGAAAACCTGTCAGGTCTTTTTATTTAACTACTCGCGCCACTATATCTTTTGAGTCCTGTTTTCCAAACTTGTGTGGCAATGACAAAACTGGCAATGCCCACAAAAAGAAAAATCAAAACTTGATTAAGCCCTAATTCTCCGCGTAAAGCTTGGAGTGGAATGGTAGTTGCGACTGCAATCGGAATAATAAAGGTGACAATAATTCTTAACCAAACTGGATAAACTGTTGCAGGATAACGCCCTGCATCAAGTAAGGCTTGTAAGATGGTGACGTTATTATCAAATTTGGTGAACCAAAACGTGAGCGCAATTAACACAATCCACAAACTGTAGATGACGACCATGCCAGAAAGGGCAAGCAGGATAAAGGTCAGGATTTGAAGCGCATTAATTGAGTCACCAGACATGTTGATGCCAATCACAATCAAAACGACGGCAAGAATCAAATCCCAAAATCTCCACACGGTAATACGAGAAAATGTGACGAGGAACATGCTATTGGCGGGTTGCAGAATGGTGTAATCCATAGAGCCATCACGAATGGATTGATTAAATTTTTCGGTGTTGGGCCAGATGAATGCAATCATCATGGTATTGATGAGACGGAATACGCCGAGCAAGGCAATGAGTTCGCCAAGCCCCCAACCACCCAATGTTTGTGTGTTGCTGAAAATAATATTGAGGCTGAGCAACTCCCAAGCGAGCCACATCAGGTTTAGTAAAATGTTGACGACTGTATCTGCTCGATAAGCTAGTGACATTTGAATGTTAACTTTGAGAAACGCGGAAAGTAATTTAAGTATGTGCATTTATGCTCCCACTGCCGAATAACGTTTGACACCTTCACGCCAAACCCAATTGAATAAAAGAATTGAAACGCTGAGCCAGATGCCTGTCATCACATAGCCTTGAATGATTTGTGCTTGCGAAAGTTTCCCTAAAATTAATTGAATGGGGTAATACAACATTAATTGAAATGGAAGATATTGTGCAATATCTTGAATCACTTTTGGCATAAGTGTAAGCGGCACGAATTGACCTGAGAAAAGCAAAATCAATGCGAAATAAAATTCATGGATAGAATAGATGCGGGTTGTCCAAAATGCTAAAGCAGTGATGGATGCTGAAAATAAAAAGCCAATCAGAAATGCGAATAGCATAGGAGGAATAGCAATTAAGATATTGATAAAAGTTACACCGCTGAAATCAGGTTGGAATAGAAAAAACAATATAACCCAAATCGGTGTAAGACCAATCATGGTTAATACTTTGAAGGCAACATTGTTTACCAATGCATTGGTAAGCATGGGATGAATTGGTTTAATCAATTCGCCTGAAAGTGAACCATCTTGAATTTTGTATGCAAATGTGTGAATGATGATATTGCTGGTGACTTGGTCACAAATTAAAAGCACCATGTAATAGGTTACAAAATCGTTTGCTGTAAAACCTTTCACGTCACCATTAGCATTGGCAATGCTGGTCCATACGGCGAGATAAATAATTGGCGAAACCAGCCAATACAGCAAATACATTAATAGGTTTGCACGATATTGCCATTGTTCTGCCCAGTTGACTTGCCAAAGTCTTTTGAAAATTAGAAACATAAAATCTCCTTTTGGAATCAGCCAGATTGCTGGCGTACTTGCAAGAGCAAGCTCTTGCACTCCAAAAAACTATGCATTAAACGCTTGCTCAATCACATCTTCAATCGGTGGGTCGGCAATAGTAATATCTCGAATGGGCAAATCAGCTAGAAGTCGAGATGTGATGCGAGTGACTTCATCTGCTTTGACTTGGATAAATTTTTTATCCGCATCTTCCATGTTTTCAACTACTTCGCCATATTTAGACAAATCATGCTCGTCAGCATTTTCCATAAGCACGCCAATCAATTTGAATGGTGCAATTTTTTTAGAAAGGTCATTGATGCCACCATCATATTTGAGTTGACCATGATGAATGATAATGATTCTTTCACACAATGCAGTTACATCTGCCATGTAGTGACTGGTGAGAATAATGGTTGCACCTGTGCGTTTGTTATATTCTTGCAAAAACTCACGAATGCGTGCCTGACCTGTAATATCTAAACCGATGGTGGGTTCATCTAAAAACAAAACTTTGGGACGATGCAAAAGCCCGACAGCAATTTCGCATTTCATACGCTCACCTAGCGAAAGATTGCGGACGGGTTTCTTCATCAAAGGTTCGAGTTCAAGCAATTCATCTAATTCTTTATACGTTTCTTTATATTCATCATCAGGGATGCGATAAATGGCTTGATTCAACAAAAATGAATCTGCGGCGGGAATATCCCAAGATAAACGATTGCGTTGTCCCATCACCAAAGTCATGGAACGCAGATATTCCGTTTTCAATTCCCATGGCGTGAAGCCAAGCACATCTGCAGTTCCGCTTGTGGGATGTAACAATCCAGAAAGCATTTTGAGTGTAGTGGTTTTGCCTGCACCATTTGGACCCAAAAAACCAACGACTTCACCTTGTTCAATTTTGAAATCCACTTGTTGAACGGCTTTTACATCTTTATATTTGCGATTAAAAAAACCACGCACAGCCGCACCGAATCCACCCTCACGTTCAGGTACTTGATATGTTTTGCTTAGTTGATTTACTTTAATTGTAGGAGTCATAACACCTCTGTAAAAAATTAGAGAGGTATTCTACTATAAATAGAACAAAAGTGCTAGACACGAAATTGTTTTCTCAAAGTATTAAAAGCTTAACGCGAAAGACACGAAAAAACGAATTTCGCGTAATTCGCCCATTTGCGACATTCGTGTTAAGCCTTTGCTCCATTCTCCCAATGTGTTTTAAATTACTTTGGTAAATCAAAAGCCACAGATTTCCCTGTGGCTTTTTTTGGAAGTTATAAAATTTATCGTTGTGTCTGTGATTGTGGTTTTGCTTGAGGTTTATCAAGAGCGACTCTAAAACCAACATATGCCGCAATGCCATAAAACAACAAATCTCTAAAATCAAAAGCAATTGTAAAAAGTTCTATCACTGAAAACGGATTTGTAATAAAGAAAAACAATACTTCAAGAAAAGATGTGCTTTCTTCGCGAGCAATTGCACCGACATAAAATAGAAAATTCCCAAGCACACAACCAATTAATGCTAATACCGCACTGGAAAGACCAAAAATCAAGCTGTGACCTTTTCCAAAAAAACGAAAAGCAATGCCAACTAAAAATCCAACACCAATTGCCATATATCCAATTTGATATTCGGTGAAATAAGTAATCGCGCCCCAAATCGCGGCGCCAACAAGCATGGCAACACCGCCGCCAATTAAACCTAAAACATAATTTGCATCATAATCAATTTGCTCAATTGCAGGGGTTGTGGAAGAGTCCATCATTTGCATTCTCCTAAAATGAAATTACGGTTTTAATAACCGCCTTTGCCAAGTATATTCTTAAAACGCCGAAACACGATACCAAATTTCAACATTGACATGAATCGTTTTGGTATGCTGAATATCCATTCCCAAACTTGGCGCATCCGCAGAAGCGGCACGAGATTTCATCATCATTTGAGGTTGAAACATCGGCGGCG
>JAEURF010000111.1 GCA_016789205.1 Anaerolineales bacterium | reverse complement strand
CTTTATATTCGGGCATTGGCAAGCCAACATAAAGAATCTCATCCACTTCCATGCCAGCCAGTGTGAGTTTGCGGGCTATATCTTCAATAGATAAGCCATCGAGATTGATAAAATCTTTTAACCAAGAAATAGGTATTTTCATATTTCACCTTTTTTCACCACAAAGTGTCACTAAGTATCACAAAGGTTTTTTAAATCTTTTCCTTTGTACCCCTTTGTGTTCTTCGTGGTTAATCTTTTTAGAATTGCTCTAAAAATCTGACATCATTACCCCAGAAGTAACGAATGTCATTAATTTTATTTCGCAACATCAACTGGCGTTCGGGACCCATGCCCCAAGCATAACCAGAATAAATCTTCGGGTCATAACCGCCATTTTGTAAGACAACAGGATGTACCATTCCGCAACCAAGAATTTCAAGCCAGCCAGAATTCTTGCAGACTTGGCATCCCTTGCCGCCGCATACAAAACATTCCACATCTACTTCAGCAGATGGTTCTGTGAATGGGAAGTAGGAAGCACGAAATCTAAGTCTTGCACCTTCACCAAACATACGGCGCACAAAATCTGCAATCGTGCCTTTCAAATCCGCGAAGGTGATGTTTTTTCCAACTGCCAGTCCTTCCACTTGATTGAATTGAATTTCAGAACGCGCAGTAATTTGTTCATAACGAAAACACATACCGGGCAACGCAATCCGAATGGGAGGCGGGTCACTTGGATTCATTTTCGCATATTGACGCATGGCATGAATCTGACCAGGCGATGTATGCGTGCGCATCAAAATCGGATTATCTGCACGCCCATCGGCTTGGATAAAAAATGTATCTTGCATATCACGCGCGGGATGGTCTGGCGGAAAATTTAATAACTGAAAGTTATATTCATCCGTCTCCACTTCACGCGAGGTATAAACTTGAAAACCCATCTCAGCTAAAATATCTAGCACGCGGCGCAATTGTTGAGTGGATGGATGCAATCGCCCGATGGGTTTTGTACGTCCAGGCAATGTCACATCTAATTTTTCTTCTTCTAAAGATTTTGCCAACACGGCATTTTTCACCGCTTGAGATTGACTCTCAAACGCAGACTCCAACGCCACCTTCACACGGTTCGCGGCTTGACCTACAACTGGTCGCTCTTCCTTCGACAGTTTCCCAAATTCAGCAAACACATTCATCAATGGTGAACTACGTCCAAGATTTGCAACACGCCAACCTTCCAATGTGGCAGAATCCGTAATGGACTTCAATGACTCCAAAGCAGATTTTTCGATCTCATTTAATTTATCTAACATAAACACCTCAATCTTTTTACCACTAAGGGTCACGAAGGTACACAAAGAAAAAATTAAAACCTTTGTGACACTTCGTGTCCTTTGTGGTTAATTAAAAAAAGTCTCGTCCCAAAATTGGGACGAGACTCAAATCTCGCGGTACCACCCAAGTTAGTCTTAATAGACTCACTCTGTGCTGACAAACATCAGCCTCTCGTATAACGTTGAGATTACGGTTCAGACTACTAGAAAATCATTCACCTGAACGGCTCAAGAGGGAACTTCAACTGATTTCGGACGAGTGCAATTTCACCATTTGCTTTGCACATCTCTAGCGACTTCTGTCAGTTTACTTTCCACTGTCACAGCCTTTTGTTTAATTGACATAATTATCTGCGGAATTGAAATCGTGTCAAGGTGTATCTTTGAGATTAATTGACGGAAATTTATTTCCCTTCCCATTCCTTCATAAAATCATCTAAAAACTTGACCATGACTTCATGCCTTTGTTCCGCGATTCGTTTTGCGGTTTCTGTATTCATTCTATCTTTGAGTAAAAGTAACTTTTCATAAAAGTGATTAATCGTATCGCTTTGACTATTTTTATATTCTTCAAAACTTTTGTGCAGATTCGGTTTTGACTCTGGGTCATACATCATTCTATTTTTATAGCCACCATAAGCGAAGGCACGTGCAATACCAATTGCACCAATCGCATCGAGTCTATCCGCATCTTGGACGATGAAGCCTTCGAGTGAGTCCATTTTATTTTCTACGCCTGCACCTTTGTAGGAAATATGTTTGATGATTTCGCACACTTTATCAGCGAGGTGTGATTCGACGGAGCAAGAATCAAGCCAAAGTCTGGCGCGAAGCGGGGTTTCATCTTCATTTGAATTAAATTTCCAATCATCTAAATCATGTAACAAAGCGGCGAGTTGAACAATGAATGAATCTGCTTTTTCATTTTCATTGATGGCGAGTGCATTTTTCCAGACGCGATAAATATGCCACCAGTCGTGACCTGATGAATCGTTTGAAAATTCTTGTTTTATATATTCAGCAGTTTTTTGGATGATTTCATTTTGCTTCATATTTATATTTTCCCACAAAAAAGTAGGTCACGCTTGAAGCGTGACCTATAAATTATTTGATATTAACCTGCCCTTCATAAGCGGATTTTATCCATGCGATTAATTCTGCATCTACTTCTTTCGCTTCAGTTAAGTTGACCGTGTAATTGCACATGCTACCTGCAGGTTGTTCATTAAGCCGAGCATTTTTCTTCAAACCTTTGATATTGATACCAACTTCAAAGCGTGTGTTTGTTTTTGGACCTATCATTGCAAATTGTTTTTTACGCCGCAAACTGACATAACCTTTCTTTGGTGCGATTTCAAATTCACCAAACTTGTTAATTTCTTTCATCAACTTTTCGTGAATGGGACGAAAACCTGCTTTTGCACCTGAATAAATTTCATCCAAGACGGCATCTTCTGATTTTCCTTTTGCCGCGCTTGCGCCATCAGACTTGAGAACTACATGTGTCAGTGTATTTGCATCCCCATGACCTAAACGTAATTTTTCCATCAACATACTACGAATCTCCCCATGTTTACTTAATCCGCTATTTTTTACGAAAGCGGATAACTCTTTAAGTGACATGCCTGTCTTCTTTTGAATGTTATTGATTTGAGTTTGAACGGCTTTATCTAAAGTATCCATTTTTTATCTCCTTTAGCAAAACGTCCCGCAGGTTTGATTGAAAAATAATATTCATTTCCAAAACCTGCGGGACGGTGTTATTTTTATCGCCAGATACCAAGTATAAAACCAATCAATGTGAAATATACAGTGATGAATCCGCCGTTGATGAAAATGTATTTCCAAGATTTTTGCTCAAATAGAGCGATGATGGCAAAGATTAAAGTGCTCCAGCCAAAGCCCGCAAGGAAACCTGCGGTTGCTCCCCAAACTGCATCTGTCGCAGAATCGCCGAGGAAGAAGGCGAGGTTGTAAGAAATAATGAGCGAAAATAGAAAAGCAAGTCCATACGTTTTGGCAGGGTTTTGTTTGGCGAGTTGTTCTTCAGTTAATTTGGTTTCAGCAAGCCAGCCTTTATAAAAGAGGATAGGTGAATACCAAAGTGCTCCCAATGCCAAGTTGAGAATTGCACAAACAAAAACTGCGAGATGGTTAATATATAAGTTTTCCATGATTTATGTCTCCTGTGAGATAGATTTGAACATATCATAGTGGAGACAAATGATTGTGTATTGTAAAAAATTTACCTTGTTTCATTATGTCATTCTGAGCTGCGCTCTTGCTCTTTGCAGCGAAGAATCTCTACGCCAATGGTAGAGACCCTTCGCTATCGCTCAGGGTGACATGCTAACTCACAGGCACATAATTCAAAGCATCAGTTTTCTTGCTTACATATTCATTCGGGGTAAAACCAGAAAACTCTTTGAAATCATGAATGAAATGAGATTGGTCATAAAATCCGCTTTTGTGGGCGATGAAAGACCAATCATACGAATGATCGGATTCAATTTCTAAGATGGCTTTTTGAAAGCGCATAATTTTCATATATTGTTTTGGGGTTAGCCCGACTTGAGATTTGAATAAATGAATAAAATGTTTTTGTGAATATCCAATTTCGTCGCTTAGTTTTTCTAAACAAAGTTGATTCGGCGATTTGATAATTTGTGTAATGGCATAGTCAATGCAACGGGAAAAAGAATCTGCTTGTAGTGAGTTGAATCCAGCACGGGTTAAAAGAAAAGTTTCAGTAAGCAGAAACATGTGTCCCGTAGATGAAGAGGCGAGTAATTGCTCACGTAAATCTAAAATGCTGTGCCTAAATATTAAATCCGCTTCAAGAACATGGTCACTGATTTCGTTCATCGGCAATGGATAAAATGGAAAACCTTTGCCTTTGCGAAATGCAATCACCAACATACGATTGCCTTTGCCCGAAGGAATCGTAATTGGTTTTGTTCGCACACCACTAACCCAAACTCGTTTGCAAGTTTGAATTTGATCTAATGTTTGGTTGTGATGAATGGCTTGTGGTGTTTCGTTTAAGTTGATGATAATTTCGGTATTGCCATCGGGAAGAAAACGGTCTAAGTTATGCGTAGGTGATAGACCTTCATAATAAAAAATACGCTCAACATAATCGTTGAGTGGAAAACTTGGAATGTGAAATTGAAAAATCATGGGTCAATCTCCATGATTTGATTATAGAACAAATTTTCTTTTCGGGCAATGATGATTTTATTTAAATATTTAACGAATCTAACAAACGGAAAATGAGCAATACCACACCAATGCCACCGAAAATTAATCCCATGCCGCCGAGCAGTAATGGCAAGAAATATAAACTCATCCATTTTTTAATGCGAGCATTTTCTGGGTTAGCAGGTTCGTATAAAACATCAATCGTCTGCCCCTCCTTAAACATTGGCGGATTGCTAGATAAACTATCTTGTTTTTCAACCAATCGCCCTTCAATGGTTTTGAATTGATACACAGGTGAATATCCACCACCACCATCTGAACTATGACTATAGACCATGCGAACCACTGTGCCTTTTACTTCTTGCGCAGTGTTCATAAACATTCTGGTACGCACAAAAAGAAATACAGCAATTAACGCCATTAATCCACCTATCAAACTAAACACAATTCCAATAATTAAATCAGCAGACATCGTTTCTCCTTTATTCAATACGTTCCCAAAGCAAAATACCAAACGTCACTTCACCCGCCACCTTAAAAGTTGGCGTGCGTAATTGCAAAAGATTTTCTTTCAATTCAAAATAACGAATCTGTTCCGTACCTTCCATGTTCGGGAAAATTGAACCCTCCACAACATGAACAATAATTCCTTTTTCTTCATTCACTTGATATGTTCCAAAATAAGAAATCGAACCGCGATAACTCGCCAACGTCTCTTCCACTGTGCCTTGTTGTTGGTCAGCGATTTGGAATTTGGGACGGTCAACTCGCATCAACTGCACAGAAAAACGATTTGATTTAGCGTAGATGAAAGACCCGCGCGCCTCTTTCCCATAGGGATAGATGACTCTGCCACCTTCCGCTTGGAACTCAAACCGAAGCAATTTCCAGACACCGATTACAGAATTTTTCATTTATAAAAATGGAACCTTCGAAATAAAGTTTTGCAACCAATTCAAAATATTTTCACCCAAACCACTAAACATCGGCAAGTTAAAAATTAATAGACTCAAACCGACGATAAGTAAAATGATGGGAGAAATATACAACGTCCAAAAAGAATTGATGCGGGCTTTTTCAGGTTTATCAGGGTCATATAAAACATTGACACTATGCCCGGTGTTCATAATAAATCTACTTCTTGATGTTTTTTCTACAAACCGAACAGTTTTGCCATCCGGTCCTTGAAACTCAACCACTTCAGCCTGTGTTGCTCCACCTTTATTTCCACGGCGCGTTTCATAGTCTACGACAATACCAGTCGTTCTTTCTGCTCGAAGTGTAAACAAAATATTGCCCACGAACATACCAAAAGAAAGTAATAAAAGCGGAACCGCCACACAAATTGTTATTGTCATATCAGGCATAGTTTAATTCTCCATTTATAGGGGCCATAAAATATCAGCGACAATGATTGCTAAAATAAATCCAATTACCTGAAGCACAAACCCCAAAGTAATACTTGCTATAAACGACACAATCACTGCCAAAATAGCATTCCAATTGTATTTGGTTATAACAAGTTTGGTTAATCGGCTTGCCAACAGGGCAGACAAAATAATCCCAATAATG
>JAEURF010000110.1 GCA_016789205.1 Anaerolineales bacterium | reverse complement strand
AGAATTACCAGTTGTAAATTTTGCATAAAAAAAGAAGTTCACGTTTTTAACGTGAACGTCAGCTATCAAACTAAAAACTAATTAACTAGATAACTAAACCGCCTCAGGCTGATTTATAAACGCAACGCGCCCTCTTTAGAGGGTTCTGTCCAATTTATAAACAATGCCTTTCTGCATATAAAGAACTATCAAACTACCTAGCTACACAACTAAATTAAACCACCTCAGGCTGGTCTATAAGCCGCATTCTGTCCAATGACTTTCGTCACTTGGGCAATCATCTCTCTGGGCGACGTGTCGCCACATCGCTCAATGCAGCCTACCCGGAGCTGACCATTCTCACGCTTGAAAATGGTACGTATGGAAACGAGCAGTCTCCCATCGTCCACAGACGAAATCGCTCCTGCTTGGCCTTGCTCCCGGCGGGGGTTACCTAGCCACACACATTGCTGTGCGCGCTGGTGGTCTCTTACACCACCTTTTCACCATCACACCCGAAGGTGCTGTTTGTTTCTGTGGCCCTTATCCGGCAGGTTGAACCCGCCCCGGATGCTATCCGACGCCGTGCTCTATAGGAGTGCGGACTTTCCTCGATTCCGACAACGCAGAACCGCGATTGCCCAACCAACCTGAGGTAAGGATGATAATACACGCGGAAATGTGTCAAGTCAACGTTTGAGAGATAGAGATTTGGTAAAATAAAGAAAATTCTAATAGTTTGAAGGAACTCGCTTTGAGCAACTTACCCGGAAAATTCGTCATTGGTCTCACTGGAAACATCGCCACTGGAAAAAGTGTGGTGCGCCGCATGTTGGAACATTTAGGTGCATACACCATTGATGCGGATGCGTTGACTCATCGTGTGTATGCCAAAGGTGCGCCGGGCTATCAACTTGTAATTGATAAGTTTGGCAAATGGTTACTCAACAAAGACAATGAAATTGACCGCAAGAAACTTGGTAATTTAGTTTTCAGTGACCCAGAAGCCTTACGTCAATTAGAAGATATTGTGCATCCGTTTGTGAGACAAGCGGCAGATATTTTAGTCAAACGGGCAACACAGTCTGTGATTGTGATTGAAGCGATTAAACTTTTGGAAGGTGATTTAAGAAATGTATGCGACTCTATCTGGGTGACAAATGCTCCAGAGGAGACTCAGGTTGAACGTCTGATACGGAAGCGTGGTTTAAGTCGTGAACAGGCGTTAGAAAGAATCCATGCGCAGTCGCCACAAAGTCAAAAAGTGACTGTTGCAAATATGGTCATCACAAATACGGGTTCGTATGATGATTTGTGGAAACAAGTGAGTGAAGCCTGGAAGCAAATTATTCCCGGTGCAAAAGAAAAAGAGCCAACTGATTCTACAATTCAAAAAGCGAAACCCACCAAAGCGACAGGTGAATTTTCGGTTGTGCGCGGCAAACCCAAAAATGCATCTGTGATTGCAGAATTAATTACGCGCTTAAGCAAAGGCAAACGCAGTATGTCAGTAGATGATGTGATGGAATCATTCGGCGAAAAAGCATATATGCTTTTACAACAAGATGGTCAAATGGTAGGCGTGGCGGGCTGGCAAGTAGAAAACTTGGTCACACGCACGAGTGATATTTTCTTAGAAGATAATATTGATACTGCGAAAGCACTTGAAATTTTAATTGCCGGCGTTGAAAGTGCCTCCAGTGAATTACAAAGTGAAGCCTCTTTAATTTTTGTCTTGAACGAACTTTCAACTCAAGAAGCGATTTGGCAAAAATTAGGATATGAAAAACGCACACCGGAAACATTAGGCGTGCAAGCCTGGCAAGATGCGGCAATTGAATCCACATCCGCAGGAAGCGGTTTGTTCTTCAAACAATTAAGACAAGATAGAGTCTTGCGCCCTATTTAAGCATGTAAGTATTATAAAAATTTTAAGGTTGGGCTTACATATCAGTTAGTTGGGGTATTGGTTCTGACTGTTATGATAAGCCCCAAAATATTGTGACTGAATTTCTGAACAATCTCTTTTTTATATTTCAACGCATCAGCTGGTTGAGCATGGTAGATATTTTGCTCGTCTCGCTGATTTTCTTTGCGTTGTTATATACCTTACGAGATACACAAGCCATGGCGTTATTACGTGGCATGATTTTGCTTGTGGTGGCATTAATTCTCTTAACCAGTTTAGTAGACCTGCCCGCTTTTTCTTGGATTGCTCAAAACTCATTGCCTGCCTTGTTACTTGCATTACCGGTGATATTTGCTCCAGAAATTCGGCGGACATTAGAACGCCTCGGTCGAGCTGGGACGTTTCTGCCTGTTTCGGTCAAGTCAGCAGACTCTACACTTGAAGAGACGATTCGCGCGATTGTTACAGCCACTGCGAGGTTATCTGCCCGTCAACATGGCGCATTGATTATTCTGCAACGATTAGATAATCTTGAAGAATTTTCGCAAACTGGTGTACAACTTAATTCAAAAGTAACGCCGGAATTATTGTTACAAATTTTTTACCCCAACACACCTTTGCATGACGGCGGCGTGATTATTGTCAACTCAAAAATTGTGGCGGCGGCATGTGTGCTTCCATTATCTGCTAGCGGAATTTTGAACCGCACCCCAGAGCGTCAAATGGGTTTACGTCACCGCGCCGCATTAGGAACCTCAGAAGCTAGCGATGCAATTGCCCTCGTCGTTTCAGAAGAGACGGGGGCTATCTCCATTGCTCATTCAGGTAGAATGTTACGCAGGTTAGACCCAGAGCGTTTAGAAAATATTCTGACTGCTTTCTTTAGACCAAACGGCAAAGAATATCAGCCTTCATTTTTTGGAAAATTTTGGTCATTTTTGACTCGACGAAAAGAAGATTAAATCATCATGTTACGTTGGATTGCGGTCAATTACAAAACTTTTTTATGGGCATTGGCATTATCAATTGCGGTGTGGATTTCGGCTGTCACCTCCGCAGACCCGGATGAAACACGCACATTACCAGATGCAATCCCTGTAGAAATTATTGGGCAATCTACAAACCTTGTTTTGAATAGCGATATACCAAAATCTGTTATCGTCACGTTACGTGCGCCGCTCTCGGTTTGGCGATTAATTGATGCAAACCCACAACTGGTACGCGTGGTGCTTGACCTTTCGGGCATGAGTTCAGGTGACCATACTTTGGATTTACAAATTCAAGTCAATGCTCGCCCGGTACAAATTGTTTCTGTTTCACCGCAAACAATTTCATTTACATTAGAGCCGCTCACGAAAAAAACTTTTGATGTAGACCTTAGTCTTGTAGGCGAAGCCGCCGTTGGCTATCAAGTCGGTGAGGCGGTGATGGAGCCAGTACAAGTTTCAATAGCAGGTGCCCAGTCGCAAGTCGAGAAGGTGATGCGAGCAAGAATCTCTGTAGATTTGAACGGGATCCGTGAAAACTTCAATCAGGCTTTGAAAGTAGAAGCCCTTGATGATGATGGTCAAATTGTAGAAGGGTTAACCATAACTCCAGACTCTGTAAGTGTGCTTTTACCAGTTACTCAACAAGGTGGCTATCGTGATGTGGCAGTGAAAATTAATGTGATAGGACGCGTTGCAAGTGGCTATCGTTTAACCGATTTATCAGTGTTCCCGCCAATTGTGACGATATTTTCAGCCAACCCAGAACTTGTAAGTAGTTTGCCCGGGGTGATTGAAACACAACCGTTGGATTTGCAAAATGCGCAAGATGATATAAATACAAGGTTATCTTTAATTTTGCCGGAAGGTGTTTCAGTGATTGGTGAACAAACGGTATTGGTACAGGCTGGTGTTTCGCCGATTGAAGGCAGTGTGACGCTGGCAAATGAAATTATTGAAATTGTAGGGCTTGAGAACGGTTTAACGGCTGTGGTTTCTCCTCTTAATGTAGATGTGATTCTCTCCGGTCCACTGCCATTGTTAGACACATTGACTAGGCAATCTATTCGCGCCACTGTTGATTTAACAGGTTTATCTGTCGGCACATATCAAATTACGCCTAAAGTAGAAGTGTTAATTTCAAATATTGTGGTTGAATCTATCCTACCGAATGCAGTAGAAGTTGTGATTACTCGAATTGACATCACACCCACGCCATGATACGTCATGGCGAGCCACGCTCTTGTTCTTTGAGGCGAAGCAATCTCCAATATAATCATAAGATTGCTTCGGGCAAAGAACGCCCTCGCAATGACAGAGAGAGAAAATGAAACCCATTGTTGCACTTGTAGGCAGACCTAATGTAGGAAAATCAACGCTTTTTAATCGTCTGGTAGGCGAACGAATGGCGATTGTAGATGAAACCCCCGGCACCACGCGTGACCGCTTATTTGGCGAATCAGAATGGAATGGCAGGCAATTTACAGTGATTGACACCGGCGGTATTGACCCAACGCATGGGGGCAAGACTCCGCTTTCGATTGGCTCTGTAGACTTTATCGAAGATATCCGCAGGCAAGCCCAAGCCGCCATCCAAGAAGCAGATGCGATTCTTTTCGTCAATGATGTAGAAACTGGCGTCACTGAACCAGACCGCGAAGTCGCCCAAATTCTGCGTCGCTCACAAAAGAAAATGCCTGACGGTAGTTTTACACCGCCGATTTTTATAGTTGTCAATAAATGTGAATCAAGAGAACGTCGTGAACAAGCCTCTGAATTTTATGAATTAGGTTTAGGCGAGCCGTACCCTGTCTCCGCGATTCATGGGACAGACGTTGGTGATTTATTAGATGTGTTGGTCGCTTCTTTCCCTGAACAAAAAGAAGAAGAGCCAGATGACAACATCAAGATTGCAATTGTCGGCAAACCGAATGCAGGCAAATCAAGTTTATTGAATAAATTGGTTGGTGAAGAAAGAGTCATCGTCAGCCCGATTGCAGGCACAACGCGTGATGCCATTGACATGCAAATTGAAATTAACGGATTGCCTATCACTTTGATTGATACAGCCGGTATTCGCAGACGTGGCAAAATTGAAAAAGGTGTCGAAGAATATAGTGTCATTCGTTCATTCAAAGCCATTGAACGCGCCGATGTTTCTTTGTTGATGATTGATGCCACAACCGGCATTACAGCCCAAGATGCACACATCGCTGGTTTTATTAAAGATGAATGGAAATCTTGTGTGGTCTTGGTCAACAAATGGGATGCGATTGAAAAAGATGGCACTACGATGGATGCCTATACTGAAAAAATTCTCTCCGATTTAAATTTCGTTGCCTATGTGCCAATTTTATATATCTCTGCAAAAACCGGTCAACGCGTTGACCAAGTAATGCCCTTGGCATTGCGTGTGCAAGAAGAACGCCTCGCAAGATTAACCACATCCAAAATCAATGAGATTATTCATCGCGCACAAGATGCACACCCGCATCCGACTCACGCCGGCAGGGCGCTCAAAATGTTTTATGGCACTCAAGTCCGCAGTGACCCGCCAACGTTTATGATTTACGTCAACGAACCGACCTTGATGCACTTTACATATTTGCGTTATCTTGAGAATCAAATCCGCGCGGAATATGGATTTTTAGGCACGCCGATTCGGATTGTGACCAAAGGTCGAAGAGAAGATTGAGAATAATTAACCACGAAGTGTCACAAAGGCGCACTAAGGAAAACCTCTAAACCTTTGTGATACTTTGTGACCCATTGTGGTTAGAAGAGTCTACATGAACAAAAAAAACATCCTCATGCTCGGCGATGCAGTCGCAATTGCTATCCTCACCTATATTGGTTTTGCATTCCATAATCAAACTGAAATCTCATCACGTATGGCGACAACATTTTTCCCGATATTGCTAGGCTGGTTTCTGCTCGCGCCGTGGTTTGGATTATTTGATGAAAATGTCACCCCAAATCAAAAATTATTATTACGCGTACCGCTTGCGATGTTATTTGTCGCGCCTTTAGCATCCATTCTGCGTTCGGCATCATTAGGAAGTGCCGCCTTACCAACTTTCACATTTATCCTCGGTTTCACCAATGCAATTGGTATGTTAATTTGGAGATGGATTTATTATTTCATCACAAATCAAAATAAACAAAGCGGGTAAAATACACTCATGAATGAAAGCGCACTTATCAATTCCGCACAATCAGGCGACCTTGATGCCTTCAATACACTCATCTTGCATTATCAAGATTCAGTGTTCAATACCGCATTAAGAATCCTC
>JAEURF010000010.1 GCA_016789205.1 Anaerolineales bacterium | reverse complement strand
CAATTACACAATAAGACCTTATTATTTATCAGGTGATGTCACTTTTTGCGGAATCACTTCAATACGGTCAACATTTAATGCATGGCGTAATTCTTTAATGGCGGTTTCAAGCATTTCACGTGGGTCATTGGTCGAGCGGATTTTGGCTGTAATATCTGAAACCAAATGTTCGCGTTCAGCACGGCGGGATGTTTCATCGAACAATCTTGCGTTTTCTGCAAAGATGCCCACGCGGTCTGCTACGGCGTGAATTAAATCCATTTGGTCGGCTTTGATGTGTTCTTGTTTTGGAACAAGAACCGCCAATTCGCCTACGGTTTGTCCACGAATGATAATCGGTACAGTAATACTTCTGCGGTCTGTATGTACCAACTCTGGTAGGCTGTCTTCTTCAATGGCTATGGTACCGGCAGGGGTGTAACGATAGCCTGCAATTTTGCTCTCTTGCGAAAGTGATTTCCATGTGTCTGTGAAATATTGGCGTGAAACTGCTTCTGCCTCAGCCAATGATTTTTGCGTTTGCTCATACAAACGTGCGTTTTGAATCGCGATACTGACTTGTTCTGCTAAAGTAGATAGCACTTCAATATCTTCATTTGTAAACGCATTTGATTCAGTACTTTGTACATCTAGCGCGCCAATGATTTGACCGGCAATTACCAACGGTAACGCCATTTCAGAACGCGTCTCTGGAAGGTCAGGATTGTTGAAGAAAACCGCATCCACTCCCACGTCTAGTGCGATGCGCGGTCTGCCTGTTCCCGTCACATAGCCCACGATACCTTGTTCACCAATCTTTAGTTGATGTCCGCGTTTTAACATCTTCTTGCCACCGTCACTATTTGCCGCACCCAAGACTGCATATTGACTGCCAGCATCATTCAAAAAGATACCGACGTGATATAAACCAAATTGCTGGCTGATGACTTGAGAAATTTGTGGCAAAAGCTCCGTCAAATTTTGTGTGGCATTAATCGCTTGCGATACTTTTGCAATTGCTTCATATTGTTTACCGCGTCGTTCATTCTTTTGTAATGACTCTTGTAAAGCCGCAGTTCTCTCTTCTACACGTTGCTCAAGGGATTGCACTAAATCTTTGATATTCGAAGTCATCGTATTCAATGTAGTTGAAAGCGTACCAATTTCATCTTGTGTTTCAACTTCGGCTTTTGCATCAAAATTACCTGCAATAATTTCATTTGCAACCCGCGTTAATGATTGTAGCGGTGTAGTTAAACGATTTCCAATCGCAAGTGAAGTGATAGAAGCGAGAACAAAGATTCCAGCAATCAACAATAAACTAATCGCAATCGTATTTCTGGTTTCTTGTTGAATCTGACTGCTGACAATTGCAGTTTCAGTTAACATCTCACTTGATGGAACAATTAGCACGAGTTTGTAATTCACTTCTGGGATTTGTTGAAATGCGACAAATCTTTCGCTTCCACCTAAGGGGATATTGAATACGCCACCTTCAGTAGATGCAATTCGGGTCAGCATTTCAAAGAACTCAGGTGAAGCTGCCGGCAATGTCGTTGTATCCATAATTTCGCCAAGTTGTGCAGTTTCATCTATAATCCCAAAATCAGCATATCCTTCTTGAGGCAACGCCATCAGACGGTTGTTACTGTCAATTAGAAATGCGTAGCCTGTTTCACCGACGCGAATATTGGAAACCACATTTGTAATTTGATTCAACTGCACATCCATGGCGGCAACGCCTTGGAAGCGATTTTGCGCATCAAAGACCGGCACACTGGTTGTAATTACCAATCCGTTCAATGCGGCATCTTGATATGGCGTAGACCAAACAACATTTCCATCCGGGTTATTTTCAGGAGATGCATCCACATACCAAACACGACCGGTCACATCAAAATCTGGTGGGACGATGTTTGCTAAATCTATATTTGGATAGTAGATAGTTTCTTTTAATGTGCCACCAAAATAAATTGCGACGATATCCGGGTTATCTTTTAAGAAAGACGGAATCATCAACTCAGTATGTTTGAGGGTATTTAATTTTCTAATTAATGTTTGGTTCATCGTGGCAGTAGAAGGGATGAATATAGATGCCGCCTCTGTATTTGGGTTATCCCAACTGCCTGACTCTAGTAATGTCAGCGATGTACTTGCATCCCAATACATGCCACTATCCAAGCTGGAGCGTTTGTCAAGAATATCTTTTACTGTCGAACCAATCACAGCTGTGTCACTACTTAATGCAGTGAAAAAACTATTGAGCAAAGCGGCTTGTTCATTACTGGTTGAAGAAAGGCTTTCTTCAACGCGGTTACGGATATTTCCCTCAAGTTGGGAAGTTAACTGTGTACCAGCTTGTTGTGTTCGGTAATACACATACGCGCCTAAACTCAAAATGACGAAGAATGTAATCAGCATGTTGCTGAGAGTCAATTTTGAACGTAGGTTGAGGCGACCGAAAGCGGTATTCTCTAATGCGTCAAATAAGCGGAAGCGGGATTTATTCATATTATCCTGTGCCTCCATTCACGTTTTCTTCTTTTAGTTTGATGATAACTTCTGAGCCGGGGATGGAGCGACCCAACTCTTCTACTGCGGTTTGCAACACGTTTTCTAAGTTAATCGACGAACCGATTTTGCTGGTGATTTCACTAATCGCTTGTTCTTTGATAACTTGGCGTTGTGATTCTTGGATAAGGCGTGCATTTTCAAGTGCGAGCGATAAGCGCTCTGATACGGCTTCTGAAAGATTAATTTCGTTTGTAGTCCATTGCTTATCTTGCTCTGGTGCTTTGATGCGCATTACACCGATGACTTGTCCGCGAAGTTTGATTGGAACAACAATTGATGAATCAGATGATTTTCCATTGGGTTGCGTGACCATTGTTTCGCCGCGATTTAATGCTTGTTGAATTTCAACCGAGCCAACGGTTTCAGTCAATTTTTTACCGCCGCTCAGGCTTTGTATGTATCCTACCATTCCTTCTTCACGGCTGAAGGTTTTCCAACCTTCTTGTAAGTTTTGGCGGTAGAGAGTTTGTACTTCATTGAGTGTCGTTTGTGTTTGTGAGAACAATCTGGCATTGTCAATCGCGATGGCAATTTGGTCTGCCAAAATGCTGAGGGTGTTGGCATCATCTTCATTGAAAGCGCCGGGTTTGTCACTTTGGACATCGATGACACCAATCGTCACGTCACGAAGTTTGAGCGGAAGCGCCATTTCTGAGCGGGTGGCAGGGAGGTCGGGATTGTTGAAGTAAACCGCATCAAGCCCAACGTCAAGTGCGATGCGTGGTGTGCCAAATCTGGCAACATATCCAACGATTCCGCTCTCACCGACTTTTAGCTTGTGTCCACGCCTCAACATGGCTTGACCGCCTTCACTATTTGCGGCTTGTAAAATTGCGTATTGTTTGGTTTCATCAATCAAGAAAATTCCTGTGTGATAAAAACCAAAGCGTTCACTGACTAGGCGAGTGATTAATGAAAGCAATGTATCTACGTTTTGTTCGCTGTTGACGAACTTTGAAATTTCACCAACTGCTAAAAGTTGGTTGGCACGCCTTTCAGTTTGGTGACGTGCAATTTCTAAATCGGTGGTACGTTCTGCTACACGTTTTTCGAGGTTGAGCAATGTTTCGCTTAGTTGTGTTGTCATGCGGTTGAATGATGTTGCCAATGTACCAATTTCATCCGGTGATTCTGCTTCTGCTCTTGCTTGCAAGTTGCCAGATGAAACTTGTTCCGCGATTTTTGTTAAACGCACAATCGGTCTGGTGAGATATTGTGTCATAGCGACCGCCAATAAACTTGCCAATGCAATCGCAACCAAACCAACAAGTTGTGAAATACGTGATACGTTAGCAACAGTTTGCAGAGCGTCGTTGCGGCTTTGCAATGTAACCACGCGCCAGCCTAAATTTTTCAGTGCATTTGAGGCAGGTGTTGTTTCATCTCGCGTGGAGAGGAAAGATTGTGCAACCAAAACTTGTTCGCCATCGTGTACTGTATCCATGAACATTTGATTTTGTTTGAGCATTTCAATAATATCTAGCGGTGCATCTTCCACTTCAAGTTCTACTTCACCGTCTTCTTCAAGATGAACTTCTAACTCTCTGCCATCCGGTAAATAAATTTCAGTGCGTCCAGTTTCGCCGGGTCTGCCTAATTCCAATATCCGAATGAAGATTTCTAAATTTACGGTTGTACGCAGAATGCCGATAATATTTTCATTTTGTGAATCAAAAATTGGCACAGCCATTTGCACCGAGAGGGTCTCTGTGCTTCTATCAACAATTGGTTGACTAATGAAAGCCGCGCCTTGTCCATTGTTATATGTTTTCTGCCACCACTCTTCATCTGCTTGATAATAATCCGAAGTGATGTCAGTTGATGCGATATTGACGCCATTTATATCGGTCACAAAGACTTCTACATGCGCAGGGAAGCCTGATTTGAATTCAAGTAGTGTGTTTGACAATTCATTTTGAAGCACTGAACGAATTAATTGATTTGTATTATTTGCGGCAACTGCCTGACGCCATAATTGGTCGCGTCTTTCAATTTCCGCCAAATCATCAATAGGCGTTCTTTCAACAAGGGAGTTTTTCAAAGAGCCGTCAAGTGAAAGTGTTTGAATTAGGTTGATTTGCGAAGTTAACTCTTGACTGATGGAAGTCGCCGAAGTATTTGCTACTTCGGTCAACTGTTCGTTGACTCTGGTAGTCAGCTCACCTAAAATTAAACGATTGATTGCCAGCGCCGCCGCACCAACCGACAAAATACTCAAAGTAATAAATGTGATGATAAGTTTGGTTTGTAAGGCATATTGATTGAAGCGGAAGAATATCAAACCCAAATAGACAATAATCAATACCGCAGTGATGATGATAGAAGCATTTGTGATTGGAATATTTGTCAACCCAGGTGCAAAAAGTTCAATCAATACAATTAAGATTGCAAAAATAAACGCGGCGGCAGAAATTCTCCCTGCTGTTTTTAAGGGTAATGTACCGTTTGCAATACTTGTTGTAATCAATAACATTCCAATAGCGGTTTGCCAGCCGACATTATTTGCCGCTAGTGGATATAAAGCCGATGCCGCAATGATAATTCCTAGTAATACATAAATACCGCGAACATGATTGCCTCTGCGCGCAAGATAATAACTATAGCCTGCACCCAAAGCAATGCCGGGCATCATAAAGTTATCAATAATCGTTTTATCTTCATTTGGCACAAAGAACAGTGTCACAATTGAAACAATCAACATTAAGATAAACGTGATTAATGTAATCGCCGTCGCATTGCGCTGTTGAGAAGATAAAATTTCCGATTCTTGCTTAATTTCTGTCATACTGACTCCAAAACCGCTTCACTCCTACGGGACACTGACTCATTCATTACCAGCACTTAACTCAAGTGCTACTGGTTCAATTTGCACCAACACATCTGAGCCGCCCAAGGCGCGGCTTAATTCTTGTGCCGCAGTTTGTAAAATTGTTTCAAAGCGAGTTGAAGCACTAATGCGGCTGGTGATATCTGTTGTTACACGCTCAAGGTCTGCGCGGTACTGTGCGGCTTGTAGTAAAGTCGCGCTTTCGATGGCGAGCGAGAGGCGTTCTGCAATCGATTCGGCAATATCTACTTCATCTTGTGTTAATTCAATTTGATTGCGCGTCCCGATATTGACTACGCCTACTACTTGTCCGCGCAAGCGAATGGGAATAGCAAGATTGCCTTGTTTTTCATCTCCCTTATTAGAAAGCACCGTTCGCCCAGTTGATAGGGCTTCTTCAATGTGATCCCCTTTCAATGGATTTTCTAAAGGTTTTATTGTGGATTCTTTTAGCGATAAGCCTAATTTTAAATTTCTGGGTCGCAATACTTGCCATGCTTCAAGTGTAGATTTGCGAACTGCAATCTGTGCTTCTGTAAGTGACCTTTGTGCTTCTTCAATTGTTCTAGCATTATTAATAGCAACTGCAACTTGGTCAGCTAAAGTGAAAAGTACATCAACATCATCTTGATTGAAAGCATTCGGTTCTGTGCTTTGTACATCTAATGCGCCGATAATTTCACCTGCATACCGTAAGGGGAGTGCCATCTCAGAACGGGTGCTTGGGAGGTCGGGATTGTTGAAGAAAACCGCATCTGCTCCAACGTCTAGTGCGATGCGTGGTTGTCCTGTCGCAGTGACAAATCCTACAATACCAGTCTGCCCGATTTGCAATTTGTGTTCGCGTTCCAACATTTTTTGTCCGCCGGGGCTGTTGGCGGCGCGAAGTACTGCAAAGTTTTTATTGTTATCTAATAAGAATATGCCAGTATGATAAACACCAAATTGTTCACTAATCACTTCTGTAATGCGCGGAAGAAGCGTTTCAAGATTTTGAATCGAGGAGATGATTCTTGTCACTTCAGCCACTGCTTGAAATTGACGTGCGCGTCTTTCGTTGATTTGATTTGCTTGCTGTAACTCAGCCGTTCTTTGATAGACGCGTTCTTCTAATGAAGCCTGCAACTCATTCAGTTGAGCATTTTCGCGCTTTTGAATTTCTTCACTAGCGCGCGCTCTTTCAATGTTTTCATTTAACCTATTAATCAGTAAGTGGATAATTCCAGCCGCGCCTAATAACAATACTGGGACAATAATGGCATCATCTAAACCGGCTGGCGTATATTCGGTTCTGCCACTTAAATCCATGTAGGCTACAAATACCGCACATATAATTGCAATTGGTGTGGTTAAGTAAAGTGAACGCCTGCCCAGCAAAATTGCGGAGATAACCAAAATAACCGGGATTGCCACAATCGCAGTGTTCTTTAATCCATTTCGCTCTGAAGAAATCACAGCAACGGCAAGGAGCAATGCCATTGGCACTACGATTTTTGTCATCGTCAGGCTTCCTCTATACACAAAGAATAGAGAAATTAACTCAAGCACAACAATGATGCTCAATGCTACAAAAGCGAGGGGGTTACGTGCGTCTTCACCGCCGACAATTCCAGTGACGAGTGGCAATAATGCAACACAGACGGCAATCACGAATAGTAAAATATTCCGCGTCAATCGTATGAAAGACGGGTCTTTATCTTCTTCGCCGCTAAAGTAATTAATAAACCTACTTAACATAGTTTTCTCCTGAGCAATTACTCATGCTCCGGTGTTTCGTTTGTAAACTGAATGGCAACTTCTGTGCCGGGCAGTGTACTACCCAATTCTTGAATCGTAGTTTCAAGAATGTTTTCCAAACTAATCAAATTGCTAATTTTTGCAGAAATATCACCAATCGTTTTTTCTTTGGCGGCACGTTTTTGTGCTTCTTGCAATAAGCGTGCATTTTCAATTGCCAAAGCAGTACGCTCTGCAGTTGCTTGCGCAATTGCAATTTCGTCTTCATCCCAGACGCGATTGGCATCGGTTGTACTTAATCTCAGTGTTCCAATTTGTGCACCGCGCAAGATGAGCGGAATGGCAAGGTTATGTGCTTGTTTATCCGTAGTTGAAAACTGACGCGCTTCTACACCGTCAAAGTGATATTGAGTAATATTTTGGCGGCTTAAGAATTGATTCCATTGTTGTTCAATCATTTGTGCGGCAGAAATTTCTGCTTGTTCTAAGGCTTCACGGCTTTGTTGATATGAGCGTGCATTTTGAATTGCAATACTTACTTGGTCAGCCAACACGGAAAGAATATTTACATCTTCTTCTGAAAACGCATTGGTTTCTGTGCTTTGTACATCTAATGCACCAAAAATATCTGCTTCAATGCGTAAGGGCAAAGCAATTTCTGAACGAGTTTCTGGAAGGTCAGGATTGTTGAAGAAGACCGCATCCGCTCCCACGTCTAGTGCGATGCGTGGTTGACCGGCGCGCGTCACAAACCCGACGATGCCTGTTTCGCCAACCTTCAGGCGATGATTCCGTTCAAGCATTCTTTTTCCGCCATCACTATTTGCGGCGGCAAGTACGGCAAACTCTTTATGTACATCCAACAAGAAAATGCCGACATGATAAAAATCAAACTCATCAGAAATGTTTTGCACAATTTGTGGCAAAAGCCTATCAAGCGTTTGGGTAGAACTCATCACGCGTGAAATGCGGGCAATGGATTCAAATTGTGCCGCGCGTTTGGCATTGCTTTTGCTGATGATTTCAATCTCATTCGTACGTTCAGTAACTTTTTCTTCAAGCCCTTGCAGTGTGTTGTTTAATCTTTCTGCCATTTGATTGAATGAACGTGCGAGCGCACCGGCTTCATCTTCTGTTTCGATATTGGCGCGAGCGGTTAAGTCACCACCTGCGATTTGTTCAACGGTATTGGTCAAGCGTTTTACTGGGCGCGTGATAATTTGACCTACAATAAGGCTGATGATTAATGCGCCAATGAACAAACCAATTAAAATGAGACTGGCATTTGCTAAAGAATTTTGAATATCGTTTTGTACTTCTTGACGTGAAGCAAGAATTTTGGTATTTAGTTCATCAGTTGGCGCAAAGATAACCAGTTTGTATTCTGTGGCGGGCAATGTAGAACTTACCACGTAGGTGTTAATTCCATTAATGGGTACTTCCACTAAGTTGGCTTGATTAAATACAATCCGTTGTGCGGCAAACTCTAAGTTTGGAATTTCTGTATCAAAGACAGATTGTTTTGTTAAGACACTGCCTGTCACTTCTTTTGGTTGCATGCCAAAGGCTTGATAGCCTTCCTCAGGCATGTAAATGATGAAACCATTTTTATCAATTACAAAAGCAAAATCTGTATCACTGAGTTGGATGTTTGCAACCAATTCTGAAATGCTCGCAAGTTTTAAATCAGCACCCATCACGCCTTTAAACTCACCAGACTCAGTATATACAGGAATTGACAAAGTGATAATGAGACCTGCCCCTGCAGGGTCTTGATAGGGGTCAGTCCAGCGGGGGAGGCGGTCTGGGTTTCTTTCCGGTGTCGCAATCGTATAGAATGAATCTGTTCTTGGGTCATAATCTGGCGGGACATTTTGTGCTAGGCTAGTGTTTGGGTAATAAACTGTATAGCCCGAAGCACTGATGTAGTAAATTGCTACAGTTTCAGGATGTGTCTTTAAGAAGTTTGGTGCTAAAAAGTCTAAATAAACGCTAGCGTTAATATCTGCCAACATTTCTTCAGTAATTGGAATTGTGTTCGGAATATAAATAGAAGCAATATCTGTGCTTGCATTGCCATATTGACCTTGCGGCAATTGGAAGACGCGCCCAAACGAATCCCAATAAACACCATTTGCAATTAATGACTTTTGCTCATCAAGCCTCGCACGGTACTCTGCAATCTCTTTGAGGCTATTTGTGATATCTGAAAATAATAAGTCTGTGTTGCTGGCTTCCGTTCGCACACGATTTAAGATATTTGCTTTAGTTTCTTCGGTAACACTTGTTTCAAATTTTTCTGAAATTGAATTAACAATTTCACCAGCACGGCTCAAGCCAAAGTAAGCAATTGTCGCAACTGTAATACCGCCGGTAATCAAAATACCAAGCGTGATTTTAATTTGTAAATTAAAGTTGTTAAACTCACGAACGAAGACGATGAAAACAGGAACAATTAGCCCCAGGGCAACATAAGGTGCATATGCCGCTAGTAAAGGTACTTGAATGCGATTTCCGCTAAGAAAAATATCTAAAGCAAATGTGGCAACACCAGCTAAAAGCGCAACAGCTGTTCCTAGCACAGAATAATTGGATGAGACTGCCAGCCCAGCGATAAATAGTAACAACATTACCGTTGTGATGGAAATAATTATCCCAAGCCCTTGAACAATAAACTCAATCGCAACTACATCAAATAGATAAACTGCCCCAACAATTAACATTGCAAGGTTGGTGCGTCCTTTGCGAATTAGAGATAGCGGATAAAGATTAATAAAGACTGTCGCAACCAATAAGGCAACAGGGATATACAATTGCGGAATGTTTTCGGAATAGGCAAAATAACCAAAAAGTACAATTGCGGCAATCGCTGTAACGATAAACGAAACAGTAATCGCGAAGCCATTTCTGTTGTGACGTTCTATAGCACTCATTTGAGTTGAGGATTGTGACATATTCATAAATGTTCGGCAGTTACTTGTTGCCGCCTCCAATCTCAACGGTCACTTGGGTGCCGCTAATTTGAGCACCTAATTCGCGGACGGCTGTTCTTAAAATCGCTTCGATATCTGCTGTAGCACCAATCTTTGTCGAGATTTCACCAATCGCTTGTTCTTTGGAGGCGCGTTTTTGGCTATCTTCTAATAAACGAGCATTTTCTAAAGCTAATGCGGCGCGATCTGAAATTGCTTGAACGAGTGAGATTTCGTCTTCTGTCCAGTTGCGAGTTTCTTCACTTGCCTCAACATGAATAATGCCGATTAACTGGTCGCGGAATTTGACTGGAACTGCTAAAGTGGGTTGAGTCCCTTTGGGTGGAGCACTCAGGATGACTGTCTCGCCTGAAGCGATGGCTTTATCTACTTGTGGATGATTTTTCGGGAGCGTTGTTGTGATGATGCTTCCATCTGTTTGGAATGAATATCCACTTTGAATATCTTTGGCTGAAAATTTTATGTTTCGATTTACAACGCCATATTTCATTTCTTCAGCAGTTTGAATATTCTTAATAACAATCGCAATTTGGTTCGCGAGTGCGCTCAATGTATCAACATCTTCATTATTGAAAGCGTTTGGTAATGAACTTTGTACGTCTAATGCACCGAGAATGGTATTGCCGTATTTCAATGGTAAGGAAATTTCTGAACGCGTTTCAGGTAAATCAGGATTATTAAAGAAGACTGCATCTGCGCTGGTATCAAGTGCAATACGCGGACGTCCGCTTTGAGTCACATAGCCTACAATGCCTGTGCCACCAACTCTAAGTTGATGTCTTCTTGCTAACATTTTTTGTCCGCCGCGGCTGTTGGCGGCACGAAGCACAGCGTATTCTTCATCTTTATCGAGCAAGAAAATACCGACATGATAATAACCAAGTTTTTTGCTAATAATTTGTGTAATTCGTCCAAGCACTTCATCTGGTTTTTGTGTAATGCTGGAAACGATTTCTTGTGAAATATCAGAAATGGATTGTAAACGGGTCGCACGTTGAGCCGTCTGTTGAGTAACTTGTTCCAATTCTTGCGTACGAATCTTGATGCGTTCTTCAAGGCTGACTGTTAAATCTTCTAGTTTGCGATTCGTATTACTGATTTCTTCCAATTGTTCTTTTTCCAAATTTTCACGGAAAATGTTAATGCCATATAAGACAACACCAATCACTAAGACAATGCCGCCGGTACGTCCGATGCTATCTGTGACGGCAATGGGTGTGTTGGTATACATCGGAACGCTAAAAGCGGCGATTGTAGAAAATGCAACCAACCCGAGAAAGCCTCTGCGTGAAAGTAATACACTTGAAAACACGATTGCTACATGTACTGTGGTTGAAATAGCTGATTCTATTGTTGTGGCTGAGCCGTTATAAATTGTGTAATAGCCAATGGCTGTAAATGCATATGTAAACAAATATGCACCCAAGCCATAATATACTGATCTGCTTAATAAGTATGAAGTTAATGTCACAATGCTTAATGTCAGGAAAACACTAAGGCTTCTTGGACCATACACAACTGCTATAAAAAGTAAGATAGTTAAAATCAAAGTCAGAATCGAAAGCAGTTGCGCTTTGCGAATCTCACGAATATCTTTAATTGATGGATGCGGTGTGGTTAACCTTTGCCAAACTTCACGAATGCGTGAATTGATGGAGCGGGGAGGATTTTGCTTAAGCATATATTATGCGCCTGCCTTTCCGCGTCCATTTTCTCGACCTGATTCCTGTGTGTGACCATTAGGCTGGTCTAGCAATTGGAAAGTGACCGACGCATTTCCGAGTGCTTCGCCAAGTTCTTGCACGGTTTCGCGGACAATTAAATCCATTTGTGTCACAGCACTTAACCGTGCAGAAATATCGGACACCAAAGATTCGCGCGCGGCACGTTGTTGTGAATCTTGATATAAGCGTGCACTTTCTAACGCACTGCTTAATTGGTCTGATAATGTAACTGCAAGATTGGTTTCTTCTTGAGACCATGCTTCTGAAATTTCAGATTTTTTCAAACGGATTGCACCAATTGCCTGACCACGTATCTTAATTGGCACGCTGATAGTTAAGCCATCGTCACCTAAAATTAAGTCGCCAGTATCAATGGCTTTTGCAAGGCTCGGTTCAACGGTTTCTGGTTGAGTTTCTGTAATCCCTGGGGGTGTAGCAATGTACCCAATACGCGACTGCTCGTGTAGAATCTTAATCCATGCTTCACGACTGATTTCACCATATGCGAGGCGTGAGGCTTCTAAGGCTTTTTCAGTTTCACTAAACAATTTTGCATTTTGAATTGCAACTGCAAGTTGTTCTGCCAAAATTTGAAGTGTCGCAACATCTTCCTCAGCAAATGCATTGGGTTCCGTACTTTGTACATCTAACACGCCCAAAATTTGACCAGCAACCACCAATGGAAGGGCCATTTCTGAACGTGTATTCGGTAGGTCTGGATTATTGAAGAAGACTGCATCTTCACCGACATCCAAAGCGATACGTGCTTTGATTGCTTCTGCGACATAGCCTACAATGCCGGTTTCTCCAACTTTAAGTTGATGTCCTCTTGCTAACATGCGCAGACCGCCTTCACTATTTGTGGCGGTTAACACTGCAAATTGTTTGCGTTCATCCAACAAGAAAATGCCAACATGATAATAGCCAAAGTTTTCTTTAATCAAGCGTGTGGTTTGTTGCAAAAGCTCCGAGAGATTTCGATACGATGTAATTGATTTCCCTACATCTGCAACTGCACGTAATTGATTTGTGCGTTTGTCTAATAATTGAGTGCGTTCTTGAATACGGTCTTCTTGTAAGGCTCTTTCTTTTTGTAAATCGCTCAAAAAAGACTGTGAGCGACTCTCTGCTTTGATAAATTCTGATTGGGTCAAACGAACTGCATTAACTATTAAAACCGCAATTAAAAGTACTGCCGTACTTGCAGAAATCCAGCCTTCCAGCGTGCTGACGCGGATGTTTGTACTGGTTATTGTCATGGTGCCTGTTAAAATTAACCAGCCAAAAATAATATAAGCAATCATTGTGCAGGCGGTCATGACCCAGCCCGCACGCCAAGAAAATAACAAAGATGCCAACGCAATTGATGCGAGCATAAAGACGCGCGCGTCACCGATAATGCCGGTTTCAGTTATACCTAAAATTCCAAGCCCGAAAAGTAAAGATATCAAGGCAACGCCACGAACTTTATATGAAGCCGGTAAAAATGTGATAATTACCAAAACCATATAAAGTGCGCCATAAATAATCGAGTAGATTAAAGGGCTAGATAAAACTGCAGGCACCAAAGCCAACAATCCAAATGCACAAGCGAGGTATAACGTGGTGCGCAGAAAGCCTGCACGCCATTCGCCGTATAAATTTGGAGGGGCTGATAATTGATTCATTAAATTACGACTTTCCATTTTCTTTTTCAACCTGCGGCGTGCCAATCAAAATTTCGGCTTCTTTTAAATCAAAGACTCGGCGAAGTTCTAACGTAGCAGTACGGGCAACAGATTCAATATCAAGCGTTTCACGAATGCGAGTAGAAATGTTTGCAATCATTTGGTCGCGTGCTGCACTCTTTTGAGCTTCTTCTACAAGGCGGCTATTTTCTAACGCCAATGAAACTTGGTCGGCAATTTTTTCAACCAGAGCTTTTTCACGTTCAGACCATTCCGTTTGATTATTTTTTCTTTTCAACTTGATTGCGCCAATTTTTTGACCATACAACACAAGCGGGATGTGTAAGCCTTCTTTGTCATCGCTTCGTTTATCACGAGTAAAAATGGGGCGTACACCTGCGGGTGTGTACTGATATGCAGGCATTACGCGGCTGGTTAACTTACTCCACGTTCGTTGAGTCTGATTGGTAGTATTCGCTTCCAATTGGCTGATCAGGCTTCGCGTCTCATTAATGAGGCGGACGTTATCAAATGAGATTGCAGTCAAATCGGCAAGCAGTTGTAAAATTTCTGCATCTTCAACATTGAAAGCACGCGGTTGGTCTGAGTGTAAATCTATTAACCCAATTACATTACCACGTACAGCCAGTGGAAGAATCATGCGTGAGCGGGTGAGTGGGAAGTTATCGTCAGCAATAAAGTTCTTTTGGTCAATATCTGAAGTGATGATGGCACGGTTTTGTTCAACAGCCGTTGCCAGCGGATTTTTTCTATCTGTTTCTACGCTAAACGCCTGACCAATTAACGCTTTGCCTGCGGCAGAAGAAGCCGCTTGTAAAAATGCAGTTTGTTTTTGGTCATCTAAAATAAATAAACCGCTGTGATAATAACCAAATTTTTCTGATACTAGTTGTGTAGTAGTTTCAAGCAGTTCTAAAATATTTTGTTTTTCAGCAATCGAACGGGCTGTAATTGCTGAATTACGAAGTTGTATCATTCTGTTTTCAAGTGCTTCAGTTCTTTCAACTACTTTTTCTTCCAAACGCGTTCGTTCGATTGCAACTGCGCCTAATGCATTTTGTGTTTCTTGAATAATGCGGGTGAATGCACTTTTGAATTGTCCCATTGCGGTGACAATGACTGCGCCCATTACGGTGAAGTCAAAAATATATCCTACCCAGTCAATTGGAACTGTTTGTGGCGCGGTCGGCGCTGTGAGTTGATATAAACCGATAGTTTGCAATACGGCAATCACAATCATAAATACGATATTGATGCTGAAAACAATGATGTCAATCCGACGGTCAAATAATAATGCGCTTATGACAACACTGGCTAAAAGAAATACACTTCCATCAATCCATGGTCCCCATGCGAGAATTGAATTTGCCCCAACGGCAAACACCAATAAAAGAATGGCGTATGCACGCACATTGTAGGGTACTCGCAAGAGCGTAATGGCTAACAAGCCAAGATATAAACTTATAAATAAAACTCGGTCACTAGTTGTAGCAGTGGAAAATGAAACCCCAATTAGGGTAATACCTAATAAACAGCCGATTCGTAAAATCGTGATGATAAAGCCTTCACGCCATTCTGTGACATTAAATGGCTTTTGCGCTTCAGAGCCAATGGGGGAGTTGTCTCTGTTAATCATTATTTATCATCCATTGAAACTTCAATTTCAACTTCTGCGGCTTCTAAACTGCGCCCTAATTCTCGCACGGCAGTTTGCAAAATATTATCCATATTTGTCGAAGCCCAAATTTTGGCAAT
>JAEURF010000109.1 GCA_016789205.1 Anaerolineales bacterium | reverse complement strand
TGACTTAGCCCGCAAAACTGCCGCACGCTCTTGGGCGGCAGAACTTGCAAGAATAGAAATGACAGATGCCAGCCAAGTTTTAGACATCCGCACAGGTGATAATGATTGGGATGCGGCATTGGCATTTAGTCAAAAATCGTCACATGCTTTATTTGTAAATAATGGCAATCACTTACCCCATTCCTCTTTTGTGCAATCTCGTCAAATTGACCAAGGCTTTTCACACGCTGGCGATGGCACAGATTATCCACCCGCCTGGAATGGTCAATTTGCTTTGGATGCTTATTATTTATCCAGTATTTTGCATGGCGCGCCACAAATCACAAAGAATTTGTTGCTCAACTTTTTATCTACACAAGATGAAGATGGCGAAGTGGATGGCAGACCCGGCATTGCAGGTCAGCGCGGAAAGTTTATATCCATGCCGATTCTTGCCAGCATGGCTTGGAAATATTATCAACTTACAAATGATGAAGACTTTTTAGCAGAAGTATTTCCAAAACTCATTAAATTCTTCTGGGCGTGGTTTGCTGGGATTCATGACAGAAACCGTGATGGCATTCCCGAATGGGACCATATTTTACAAACGGGTTTTGAAGATAATCCCTTATTTGATGTATGGAATTCATGGTCACAAGGTTTGGATGTCTCTTTTGTTCACAGCCCATCTCTTGAAGCGATGTTATATAAAGAATCTCAAGTGCTGGCGAAAATCGCAAATAAACTTGGTAAGCCAGATGAAGAAACTGCATTAATCCAAGCACAGGCAGAAAAAATAAAAGAATCGCTGGAAGCCAGTTGGAATGCACGCACCAGTTTTTATTCATATCGAGACCGTGAAACTGGTGAAACAACAAATGGAAAAATCATTGCTAAGAAAAAAGGCGATGGCAATATGAAACCCAAGTTTGAGTCAGAGGCGGGAGTCAGGTTGCTGATTGAGATTCAAACCAAAAGTCCAGCCGCGAAGCGACCGGAAGTAGTCATCAGTGAATTTTTTGCAAAAAATGCCAAAGGCGAATCCGAAAAAATTGCTGGTCATCAATTTCAATGGCGCACGGGCGGGTTGGTTGCGACGAGTCAAAAAATATTCAAACGTATTGGTAGAGTGAGTGTGACCGGCTTGGAATTTAATGACAAAATTAATGTCAAGGTTGTGGATACAACCGGTGAAGATATTACATTAGGTTTGCCATTATGGGCGGGAGCCTTAGAAAAGCAACGGGCGTATGCGTTGGTTGGCAGAAATATTATGACTGCTGAACGCTTCGATCGACCGTTCGGCTTGCCCTCGTTACCTTATACATTGAATAAAGAATCTGAAGCGGTTTCTTTAAGTGTCAGTTTGCCGTGGAATACTTTAATGGCTGAGGGTTTATTAGCGTATGGCTTTCGTGCCGAAGCGACACGCTTAACTGCACATTTGATGAATGCTGTCATTCAAAATCTAAAACAAAATCGTGCATTTTATCAACGCTATCACGCTGAAAAAGGGATTGGGCTTGGCGAACGGAATGCCTTGCAAGGTTTTGCGCCAGTTGGTTTGTTTATGCAAGCCTTAGGCGTGACGATTCTTTCCGGTACAAAAGTTAAACTGGAAGGCAAGAATCTTTTTCCGTTTGCCGTGACGATTAAATATAAAGGTCTCACGATTGTACGCAGTTCTGAACAAACAACGGTCACATTTTCAAATGGTGAAAGTGTGATTGTGAAAGATGAATCACCTTGTATTGTTGAGATGTAAATCATAAAATTATTTTGTAGGACATGACCTACTTATTTTACGGGGAATTAATCTTAAGCCTAAAAATTAATGGTATAAAATTTTTTCGGGAATCATAAAACATGAACCCATATTTTCTTTTTATCATTGGTTTAGTTACTTTAGTTATCGGCGCAGAGTTGTTGGTGCGTGGTTCTTCTCGCTTGGCGGCATCATTTGGCGTGCCACCATTAGTAATTGGTTTGACCATTGTAGCGATTGGAACCGCATCACCTGAAATTGCTGTGTCTGTGCAAGCCGCCACAAGTGGTCAGGCAGATTTAACGCTTGGCAATGTATTGGGTTCTAATATTTTCAATATCTTATTCATTTTGGGATTCACCGCACTTATTTCTCCAATTGTGATTGCCGAACAATTAATCCGCAAAGAAGCACCGTTGATGCTAGGAATCTCTGTACTTGTGTTTTTGATGGCATTTGATTCAAACCTTGGCATAATAGATGGAACTTTGCTTTTGTTTGGTTTTATTACTTACATTGTTTTTGCAATTCAACAAAGCCGTAAAGAAAACAAAAAAGTACAACAAGAATATGCAGATGCCTTTGGTGAAAAACAACCTCGTTCTCAAAAAAATATTTTTATCAATATTTTACTCATCCTCATTGGGTTGGGATTATTAGTACAAGGTTCTACTTGGCTAGTAGACTCAGCAATTGATATTGCAAAAATACTCGGTGTAAGCGAATTGGTGATTGGTTTAACAATTGTGGCTGTGGGAACATCTTTGCCGGAAGTTGCAACATCCGTCATTGCCGCACTGAAAGGTGAAAGTGATATTGCCGTTGGCAATGCGGTTGGGAGCAATATCTTTAATTTATTGGGCGTGTTGGGTTTGGGAGCGATTGTGTCACCGGGCGGAATTAACGTGGCAGAAAAAGTATTGACTTTTGATTTACCAGTCATGGTTTTTGTTGCATTGGTCACATTGCCAGTTTTTTATATTGACAATCGCATCTCACGCCTTGAAGGCGGATTGTTGTTAGCGTATTATGTAATGTATGTGACATACATTATGATTCGTTCAACACAAAGTGCCGTTTTACCTTTTATGGCTTTATTCGTTGCCATGTTTGTGCCAGTCACATTTTTCATTTTAGTCATTATTGCATTTCGTTCTAAACGTACAAAGAGAGGCTGATGAATCAATTGCAGAAACACTTAATCTTTTTATATGGGGAAGATAATGCAACACGCCTACTTGCACAAACGGAACAAATCATTGAAAGTTATCGTTCAAAAATAAAACCAAGTCATGCTGAATTAACAGAACATGATTCAATTTTGATTACGTATGGCGACCAAGTTCAAGCAGAAAATCAAAAGCCGTTACAAACACTCAAAACATTTTGTGAAATACATTTAGATAACATCGTCAATGCGATTCATATCTTGCCGTTTTATCCGTGGACTTCGGATGATGGATTTTCGGTCGTAGATTATCGTCAGATTGATAAAAAGTTGGGGGATTGGGAAAATGTCTCCGCGTTTCAGCCCAAGTTCAAGTTAATGTTTGATGCGGTCATTAATCACATTTCGTCACAAAGTGATTGGTTTCAAAAATTTTTAGGAGATGATTCGCATTATCAAAATTATTTTGTAACGGTTGAAGGCAATCCAGATTTATCGCAAGTCGTTCGCCCGCGTGCATTGCCATTGCTGACGAGTTTCACAACGCCATCTGGTGAGAAAAAAGTTTGGACGACATTTAGCGCAGACCAAATTGATTTGAATTATAAAAATCCGCAAGTGTTGTTAGAAATTTTAGATATTTTATTGTTATACATTCAACACGGCGCGACCTTTATTCGACTTGATGCAATTGCATACATGTGGAAAGAAATTGGCACGAATTGTATTCATTTGCCACAAACGCACGCTATTATTCAATTTTTGCGTGAAGCATTAAATCAAATTGCGCCACATGTAAATTTAATAACAGAAACCAACGTGCCACATGTGGATAACATTTCTTATTTCGGAAATGGTTATAACGAAGCACAACTTGTTTATAACTTTGCATTGTCGCCTTTAACATTGCATACATTTCACACAAGCGATGCGACAAAGTTATCGGCTTGGGCAAAGACATTGACCTTGCCATCTGATAAAACAACATTTTTCAACTTCCTCGCTTCACATGACGGGGTCGGCTTGAATCCTGCGCGTGGAATTTTATCTAATGCCGAAATTGATTCGCTTGTGGAAAAGACTCTTGAACATGGTGGATTGATTTCATACAAACATAATTCAGATGGCTCAAAAAGCCCTTATGAAATGAACATCAATTATTTTGACGCGTTATCGAATCCGAATGCAAATGAGCCGATAGACTTGCAAGTTTCGCGTTTTATCTCAGCCCAAGCAATTATGCTTTCCATGATTGGTGTACCGGGTATTTATTTTCATAGTTTATTCGGCTCACGCAATTGGAATGAAGGCATAAAACAAACTGGACATAATCGCACAATCAACCGCGAAAAATGTTTTTTTGATGAATTGCAAAAAGAATTGAATGATGAAAATGCTTTGCGTGTGAAAGTTTTCAATAAATATTCTGTTTTACTAAAAGCAAGAAAAAGTTCACCAGCATTTCATCCATATGGAAAACAAAAAATATTAGAGTTTCATAAATCTGTATTTGCGATTGAGCGAATTTCACCAGATAAGAAATTTCGCGTGGTATGCTTACATAACGTCAGTCTGCAAAAAATTTCATTTGATACAAATTATGAATTTGGAATTGATTTGTTTACAAATCAAAAAATTCAAATTTCAAAAGTTAATCTTGAACCATATCAAGTGATGTGGCTGAAAATAAACTAATGTCATTGCGAGCCATATTCTTGTTCTTCATGGCGAAGCAATCTTATAAACATTGTTGGGGATTGCTTCGCCTTCGGCTCGCAAAGACATGATAGGAAAGGTAATATGACTCCCTCTTCACATAACATTGGTTTTATCTCAACGCGATTCGCAGGAACAGATGGCGTTTCACTAGAAACAGAAAAATGGGCAACTGTTTTAGAGCGCATGGGTCACAAATGTTTTTACTTTGCAGGCGAATGTGACCGCGACCCGAACATCTCGCATGTCGTGGAAGAAGCGTTTTATCGTCATCCTGAAATTGATAAATTAAATCAAATGGCATATTCAGGAAGTTGGACAGTGACACAAGAAGCGCGTCAAGCCCACCCAGAAATTGTGCATTTGCAAAAAGATTTTTTTTCAATTTACATTCGCCCACCACAAATGACGCGTCGCGTAACAGAAATCAAAGAATATCTCAAAGAAGAATTATATAAATTCGCACATAAGTTTGATTTAGAAATTCTCATTATTGAAAATGCCGTCACCATTCCACTAAATTTACCTTTGGGTTTAGCCATTACAGAGTTTATTGCTGAAACAGGTTTTCCAACGATTGCACATCATCATGATTTTTATTGGGAACGCCAACGCTTTCAAGTCAATTGCGTTACTGATTATCTTTCTGCGGCGTTTCCGCCAACTTTGCCATCCATTCGACACGTCGTCATCAACACGGTGCAAGCGCGTGAAATTGGTTCACGATATGGTGTGAGTTCGCGCGTAATTCCGAATGTGATGGATTTTGACTCACCTCCGCCCGCCTCAGATTCTTACACGCAAACTGTTCGCTCAGATTTTGGCATTGGCGCAGGGGAATATTTTTTCTTGCAACCTACACGTGTGATTCAACGCAAAGGCATTGAACATGCTGTCGAACTTGTCAAGCGACTCGAACTCCCTGCAAAATTAATTATCTCGCATGCCGCAGGTGATGAAGGTACAGATTACGAACAACGCGTGCGTGAATATGCACAATTATTAGATGTGACTGTGCGTTTTGAATCTGACCAAGTACAAGACGAGCGTGGCACTACAAAGGATGGTAAAAAAATTTACACCTTAGGCGATGTATATCCACATGCCGATTTAGTTACATATCCATCCAGCATTGAAGGCTTTGGCAATGCGTTTTTAGAAGCCGTATATTATCGCCGTTTGATTTTGGTTAATAACTATTCGATTTACGAAGTAGATATTAAACCCAAAGGCTTCCACACAGTTTGGTTTGATGGTTTCATCAGTACCAGCACACTGACCGCAGTGCGTTATGCATTGAAAAATCCTGCGCAAATGCAAGAATGGGCTGAGATAAATTATCAGCTTGCTAAACGCTATTTTTCATATAGCATGCTTGAAACTCGCTTGAAATCATTGGTTGAAGATTGTTTGGGCTATCAAGTTTAAGAATATTATTCGTAGGGGCGACCCGTCAAGAATTAACAAATGTATTTATTTTATATGGGTGGGTCGCCCTTACACAAGGATTGGATTTAAATGAAGATTTCAATTTTGCATTATTCCGT
>JAEURF010000108.1 GCA_016789205.1 Anaerolineales bacterium | reverse complement strand
CCTCTGGCTTCAAAATGCCATGTAAATAAATATCCACATAAGCATCTGCGGCATTTTTCGGCATCAGCTTTTGAAGAATGGAATTTGACATAATGATTTCAGTCAACATGTAAGAAAGAATCATCCCTATAAAAGAACGTAATAAAAGAGCAGGATGCGTTACACGCAAATTCCTTCTTGATTTGACAATTTTTTCAAAAATAGGCAAAGCCTTTGGAGCAATTTCTTTAATCAACAGCGCTCCGTGTTTTCCGTTAAATTCAACAATTTCAATTAACATCAGTTTGATGTAATAAGGTTGAGACTTAAGTTCTTTCACCACAATATGAGCGGCATTATGAAGAAACTCTTCAACTGTCTCCCCTTCTGCTTCAAGAATAGCTGGTAAAACTTTTTTATATGGATGCTTATCAATAATAATGGCTTGAAAAATATCTTCTTTGCTTGAAAAATGATTATAGATTCCACCTAAGGCAAGTTCAGTCCGCTCTGCAATCTGCCGCATGGATGTGGCGTGATAGCCTTGCTCCATAAACAATTCAATCGCGGCATCTTCAATCGCGATGCGAGTCATTTCACCTTTGGTTTGGGATTCTTTAATTTCAACAGACATCATCACCTCTTAAAAATGAACGAACGTTCGTTTTTATATTCTATTATCTAAATCTTGTCAAGAGGCAAACACATCTCCCCATTTAAACAACTTTTTATTTAAAATTCCGTATAAGTGTGTATAATTCAATCTGTTAGTTTTTAGCGAAAGGGAATTTTCATGTTTGGATTACCCATTCTTGAGGCTGTTTACTGGTTTTTTGCTATTGCAGGTGGAACACTCTTCATTTTAAGAACATTAATGATGTTCATTGGTGGAGGGTTTAGTGACGATGCTTTGGATGTCGCTTTAGAGTCTAATGAAAATGTTGCAGATAGTCACAGCGCAGATGGTGATGCAAGTTTTAAATTACTTTCGGTTCAAGGTCTGACAGCATTTTTTATGATGTTTGGCTTGGTTGGGCTAGCCCTTCTGAATGCCAACCTACCTTCTTTAATAAGCGTATTAGGCGGAACAGTAGCAGGTTTAATCACATTTGGGGCACTCAGTTTTATCTTTAGTAAGATGCAATTATTACAAAGTGAAGGCACGATACATATCAAAAATTCAATTGGGGCGGAAGGAAATGTGTACTTAAAGATTCCGAAAAACGGCACAGGACAAGTTCAAATTGTGACTCAAGGCGCGTTAAAAATTTTTGATGCGACTTCAAATAGCAAACAAGACCTTATCACGGGAGATAAAATCCGTGTTGTTGGTGTAGATGGAAATACATTGGTTGTAGAAAAAATCAAATGATTAACTTCTAAGGAGGAAGTAATGGGCGCAGCAGGTTTTGGTATTATTTCAGTTGTTGCTTTTGTAGTACTTGCCTTTTTTACAATTGTGTTCATGGCGAGTCGCTATAAAAGATGTCCATCAGATAAAGTGCTTGTTATCTATGGACGTGTAGAAAAAGGACGTTCTAGCAAGACGATTCATGGAGGCGGTGCATTTGTTTGGCCCCTGATTCAAGATTATGCATATTTGAGTCTCACGCCAATCACAATCAGTATTCCGCTTGAAAATGCGCTTTCGTTACAAAATATCCGCATCAATGTACCAAGTACATTTACTGTTGGGGTGAGTACAACACAAGAAATTATGAGCAATGCGGCAGAAAGAATTTTACGTTTGCCACAAAATGCTATTGAAGAAATGGCGAAAGAAATTATCTTTGGTCAATTACGTTTGACAGTCGCCTCATTAACAATTGAGCAAATTAACCAAGACCGCGAAAGTTTCTTGGAAGCAATTCGACGCAATGTAGAGCCTGAATTAAATAAAATCGGTTTACAATTGATTAACGTCAACATTACAGATATTACTGATGCATCCGAATACATTTCCAGCATTGGTAAGAAAGCCGCTTCTGAAGCCATTAACCAAGCCAAAGTGGATGTTGCTGAACAATCGAAACTCGGTGCAATTGGTGAAGCCAACGCCATTCGTGAGCAAGAAATAAAAGTAGCTCAAGCCATGGCAGAAGCCGAGATTGGTCGCAAGACTGCAGACGCGAATCAACGTCAGCGTGTACAAGAGCAAGAGGCGGCCGCAGTACAAGGTGAAAATAATGCTAATGCTGATATTGCTAAATACAATGCCGAACTTGAAATTCAAAGAGCCAAAGCAAATGCAGATTCTGAAAAAGGAAAGAAAACTGCCGAGGCTGACCAACGCATCTTCGTGCAAGAACAAGAGGCGAATGCAGTCAAAGGTGAAAATACATCCAAAGCAAACATCGCAGATTACAATGCTGAATTGGAAGTAAAACGCGCCGCCGCGTTGCAGCAGGCTGAAGTTGCGAAATATGAGGCGCAAGTTGCTATTCAACAAGCGTTATATAAATCTGAACAAGAACGTTTACGCGCAGAAGAAGTTGTCCGTCAAGAAATTGAAAAGAATAAAATTGAAATTGCCGCTGAAGCCGAAGCAGAAAAAACTCGACGTGAAGCGCAAGGTGTCGCAGACGGTATCCTTGCAAAATACAAAGCGGAAGCAGAAGGTACGCTTAAGTTGTTAGAAGCCAAAGCAGACGGGTATCGCAAATTAGTTGAAAGTGTTGGTGGTGACGCGCAAGCCGCATCCACTTTGTTAATGATTGAAAAATTGGAAGAGTTGGTTGCGAAACAAGTAGAAGCGATTAGCAATCTCAAGATTGATAAAATCACAGTTTGGGATTCTGGAAGTAGTGCCAACGGTGGTTCGTCAACATCAAACTTTATTTCTAACTTGTTCAAGAGTTTGCCACCGCTTCAAGATATTTCTGAAATGGCAGGGGTGCAATTGCCTGAATATTTAGGAAAAGTAAAAGGGCAAAGTACTTCACTATCATCGGAAGCTGATACTCCAAGCGATACACCTGAAACAAAAAGTAAATCAAAGTAAATAGATGAAATAAAAAGTCCGCCATGAAAGCGGACTTTTTATTTCATCAGGTACAATTCCTCTATGCTCACAACTTTAGAAAAAGAAGCCCGTCAAAATCTTAAACACAATGTCACCGTCAACCTTTGGGATGGCGGTTTATTTGGTATGGCACTTGGCTTTGCATCTTTCAGCGCGGTCTTACCATTATTTTTTTCCACCATGACTGATTCGGCTTTGCTTATCGGGCTCGTGCCAGCCATACACTCAGTCGGCTGGCAATTGCCACAATTATTTACTGCAAGTCATGTATCAAGATTGCGAAAATACAAACGCACCGTCTTGATGATGACCATTCACGAACGCCTACCATTTTTAGGCTTCGCAATTATCGCCTTATTAATTCCAAAAATCGGAATTCAAACCAGCCTCATCATCAGTTTTATTTTGCTGATATGGCAAGGACTCGGTGGCGGCTTTACAGCCAATCCATGGACTAGCATGATTTCAAAAATCATTCCAACCGAAACACGCGGCACATTCTTTGGTATGCAAGCCGGGATTGCGAATCTGTTCATCAGCGGGTCAGCGATTGCGGCTGGATATTTACTCGACTACCTCGCCTCCCCTTTCGACTATGCGGCTTGTTTCTTCATCGCCAGCATTTTCTTTGCCGTATCATGGGGTGCGCTTGCATTGACCAAAGAACCCGAAGACACAGAAAAAATCATTCCAGAAGAAAAAACTCATTTCTGGGACGATGCGAAAAGAATATTTCGTAAAGATAAAAATTTCAACTGGTTTCTAACAGTGCGTTTTCTCTCACAATTTGCTACGATGGGATTCTCGTTTTACATCATTTATGCTCTACGAGAATTTAACATGACCGAAGTCATTTCAGGCTATCTCATCGCCGCATTGACCATTTCACAAACCGTAGCAAACATTGGCATGGGTTGGCTTGGTGACAAAATTGGTCATCGCTATATGTTAATCCTTGGTGCAAGCGCCGCATTATTAAGTTCAATCCTAGCATGGTCAGCGACCTCAATTGCATGGTTTTATCCCATCTTTATCTTGGCAGGCTTGGCAAACGTCTCGATTTGGACAATTGGTATGACCATGACTGTTGATTTTAGCAACGAAGCCGAACGCCCACTTTATATCGGCTTGTCGCAAACATTGACCGCCCCTGCGACTATTTTTGCGCCTATCATCGGTGGTTGGATTGTAGACTCAAGCGGCTTCATCCCAACCTTTACAATCTCCACCGTTTTATCATTGGTGACAATTGGGATATTAATCTTCATCGTCAAAGACCCGAGGAAAAGTAGGGTCTGATAAAAAACATTAGCAAGATATAATTAAAACAAAATTCAACCAAAGGCAGGTTACTATGTCTCCAAGCGATGTTAAAGAGATTCAAATATTCCTTGGTTCGCCAGGGGATGTTAAGCATGAACGAGAGTTTGTAAAAAGCTTAGTAGATGAATTGGACAGAACAATTGCGAGGAGACGAAACGCAACAATTCGTTTGTTAATGTGGGAGACTGATGCATATCCAACATTTCATGCTGAAGGTCCACAAGGCGCAATCGATGACCAAATTTCTATTGTTGACTGTGATATTTTTTTAGGAATATTTTGGCAAAGACTTGGAACACCCACGAACAAAGCAAATTCAGGGACGGAACATGAATTGTGGACTGCTTTTGATTCTTGGTTAAAAAAGGGCAAGCCATCATTAATTATGATGTACCAATCCATTGCACCACCGCCTGATTTGTTGAAAGATTTAACATTAGAAAAAATTCAACAACTTGGAAAATTAAATGATTTTATGAACAATCCTAAAATTAAGCCTCAGTGGATTGAGCGTTATAAAGACTTTGAAGAATTTCAAAAGAAAATCCGCCAGCATTTATCATTAGCTGTTCAGGATATTTTAGATGGGAACTTAACAAGACCAAATCAAATCGAATATGAAGATGACACAAAAATGTTACAAAACCTACATCTTGCCAAAACAGGATGGGTTCCAATTACTTACAACAATCTGAAACAATATTATGTCGAGCTACCAGAAAATGAAGCAATTGCTTTTTTTGATGGTCGTGACCCAAGCTGGAGCGAGGCGATATCCCCAAGCATTGCCCGCCGAGAAATTGTCATGCAAGTAAAAGATGAAATCACGCGAAACGATATAACTTATCCTTACATAGTTTTATTGCGTGGACTAGGCGGTGAAGGAAAGTCCACCATATTACAACAAGCAATTTATGAAGCACTTGCCGAAAATCAGCAATTATATGTTTTATGGCATGAGTTGACCAATACTCCTATAACAATCGAAATTATTGAAGAGCTAGCCAAAACAAAATATGAATGGATTATTGCCACCGATGATGCACATCATATAGAGAAAAAATTAAGAGAAATCGCAACCCAAATGAGGAATAAACAAATTAAAAATATCCGTTTCTTGCTAGCCACCAAAGACCTAGATTGGAAAAAAGTTGAAGCAGATGATTATGGATGGGGAAGAAAAGTGCATTTTAATCAAATTGACAATTTGGAATTAACCAAAGAAGATGCAAACAGAATAGTGGAAAAATGGAGAAAATATGGAGATAAAGGACTTGGAAAACTCAAAGATAACAAAAATCCAGAAGAGACATTATTCGCCCGGGCGCAAACTGAAAAACAAGCCCATAATTCGTTGTTAGGAGCGATGTTGCAAGTTCGTACAGGCAAAACTATGCAAGAACATCTAAAGCCCGGCTTAAGGGATTTAGAGGAGAAAAAAGTGGATGGCAAAATTACTCTGCAAGAAGCAATTGCTTACATATCTGCATTGCATGCCTATAACATAAAACTAGTAACGCGAGAAATTTTAGCGAATTCACTAGGTTGTTCTGAAGAAGTATTATCTAATCAAATCATTAAGCCACTTGGCAAAGAAATCATCGCCGGAAAATACATCATCATTCGCCATACCTCTATTGCAGAGGCATACAAAGAGATACTATCTGAAGATTATGATTTCATATTGATAACTAAAAAATTATTGAACATAGCTACCCAGTTATTTCTGCAAAAGGAAATCTCATCGGCTGAGAACTATGATTGGACAAAATTACCCAGAACAATATTCTTCGAGAAGGATGACCGTGAGATGGGGATTGAACTTGCGAAAGAAGAAATTGAAGCGTACAAAGATAAAAG
>JAEURF010000107.1 GCA_016789205.1 Anaerolineales bacterium | reverse complement strand
CTGATGCGGCACCTGCATACAAATAAAGAGGGTTACCAGTGCCAGTGGCATTGTCAACCAAATATTGTGCTTGCGCGGCACCTACAGAGATGCTGTCGAATGTGACATAAAAATCTACGGCGTCGGTATCACGGACTAAGCGGTCATACGAAATGACTGTAATTCCAGCGGCTTTTGCTAATTCAACCGCCGCCGCCGCTGCTGTACCATCATGCGGACAAATGATAATCACTTGTACGCCTTGTGTAATCAATGATTCAACATTGGCTCGTTCAATTGCAGAGTCACCTTGGCTGAAGAGAATTTGTACGTCGTAGCCAGCACCTGTAAGCGCGTCTTTGAAGCGGGTTTCATCCTGTACCCAGCGTGGTTCGTCACGAGTTGGCAAGATGATACCAACGGAGAGGGCTTTACCAGTTGGGAAGGTGAAGTCTGCTTCTGTATAGTAGCCAGAGTCAATCAAAGCAGATACGACATTGCTTTTATCAACTGTTACAACAACAGATGGGTTGGCGGGAACATCAATGCTACCGTTGTTATAGCTGGTGGTTGCTGTTGGTGTGCCACCTTCGAGGAAAGTGATGGCGGCAGAAATCGCATCATTAACTAATGTACGCACATCTTTGAAGACGGTCATAGATTGCTTACCATCAAGAATATATTGTACGGAGGCTTTTTCTGCATCTTGCCCAGTGACAAAGTAGCTAGTTACAGCCGCATCAGCACCGAAGGCATCGGCAATCGCGCGGGCGGTTCCGTCATTTGGAGCCAAGATGAAAACATCACCTTTGGCATCAGCACCATTGGCAGTGAGGTTCGCTTCTGCTAAACCTTTGGCTGTGTTGAAATCCCAATTGGTTGTGATTTGATTGATGATAGCGGCTTGTTCGTCGCGGGTGAGTGTGGCTTTGTCTTGCAATGCGACGGCTTCAGATGAGTTTGCAATGACGAAAGTGCCATCAGCAATCTTGGGTTGTAAAACATTCCAAGCACCTTCGAAGAATAAGAAGGCGTTGTTATCTGATGCGGCACCTGCATATAAGTAAAGTGGATTGCCGCTACCGGAAGCATTGTCAACTAAATATTGTGCTTGCGCGGCACCTACAGAGATGCTGTCGAATGTGACATAAAAATCTACGGCGTCGGTGTTTGTGACAAGACGGTCATAAGAAATAACCTTGATGCCTGCGGCTCGGGCGGCTTCAACTGAAGCGGCGGCGGCGGCGGCGTCATGTGGGGTTATGATTAAGACTTTAATTCCCTGACTAATCAATGATTCCACATTGGATTTTTCTAGTGAGGAGTCGCCTTGGCTGAAGAGAATTTGTACGTCGTAGCCACCAGCTTCGAGCGCGTCTTTGAAGCGGGCTTCATCCTGTACCCAACGTGGTTCATCTCGTGTGGGGAGCACAATTCCGACTGCAAATTCTGAAGAGGATTCCGCTTGTGAAGGTCCACAGGCTGACAATACCATAACAGCTATAAACATAATAGCCATTATTTTATAAATAATCTTTTTAGACATATCTTTCTTCTCCTTGTTGGTAATTTCAAAATTGATTTAGAGCATCTTGAAGCCTTAACGATTTAATCTAACGACCACCTCCTTTAGTTAAATAAAAAACGAAGACATCCATTTTGTGAATGGAATGCTTCGTTTGATAATTTTTTTTGCGCTGAAATTCCATGACATTTCCATGAAGAACAAAATAAGGCGAACTTTTAACAAAAATTTAAGTTACGAACCTATTGCACTACTTTACTAAAAAAGTCGGCTTTTCAACTATTTTGTATAAGTTTAGTTTTTTTCAAGATATTTGTGAATTGACTATTCCCCTGATTTTGCATGAGAACACCCCTGTTTTTGTTGGGGGGAATCCCCTTAGTTTGAAATTAGAGGGTATGGGCTGGGGATTTCTACTTGTAAGATTGTTCCATTTCCTGGCGATGATTCGATATTGAGTGACCCACCCAGTAGCGCTACTCTTTCGCTAATACCTACAAGACCAAAGTGTTTTTTTATAGAAAGTGAAGCGAGGTCTGTTGGGTTGGATAACCCTCTGCCATCATCTTCTAAACGCACTAATAAATTTGTGGAGGAGGTTCTTTGCAGAGATAGACGAACATGCTTGGCATCGGCATGTTTGTGAATATTGTTTAGTCCTTCTTGAATAATACGAAATACAGATAGTTCAATCATTTCGGGTAAACGCCCAAGTGCTGGGTCAATTTCTAGTTGTAGTTGAATATTACTGCGTTCTGCCCATTGATTTGCAAGTGAATCAATCGCGGCTGAAAGCCCATGATGGTCAATTGTAGGCGGGCGTAAATCACTACACATTTGCCTTAATTCACTGACTAGATTTCGAATCCCTCGGCGAATGGAACTAACATCTTCTCGTAATTCGATTGTGTTTGCAAGCCCTTCTACTTCTTCAAGCCGATAAATGATTCCTAACATGTCTTGAATAATTTGGTCATGTAACTCGCGTGCTAGTACCTTGCGTTCATCTTCACGCTCGGTGATTAATCTGCGCTGGGTAGCTTGCAAGGCTGAATTTAACTGGTCTAAAGCAAGTAATTGATTACTTAACCTTTCAACCAATTGCCGATTTAAAGAATCGCGCGCATCAAGACTTTGTTGTAAAGCTGCTTGTGTGCGACGTAATTCTTCGGTTTGTTGTTGGGCGGTATGATAGCTTTCTAAAGCCCAGATGAGAGGAGATACTTGCTCTTGACCTGTTGAACCGACAATCAATTCAACAATTTCACGCGGTGTAGATTCTGCTGTGCGGCGGTCTGCCACTAATTTTCCTTCATACAATACGATAATCCTGTCAGTGATTGTAAAAAGGTGTTTTAAGTCATCACTACTAATGATGACAGAAGTACCTTGTTCTGCTAGTTTTTTTATTTTATCTAACAGAATTTCTTGACGTTTGAAACTTAATATTGGGATGATGTCATCCATCAGCAAAAGCTGACTTGGTCTGTACAAAGTTCTCAGTAATAAAATTACTTGCCTTTGTTCATCAGACAAGTTACTGACTTGTTCGTAGGCTAAGTTAGGGGGCAGGTCAAATTCAGCCAGCAAACGTTGAGTCATATAAATCATGCGATCCCAATCAATGACCCCCAAAAAAGGAAGCTTTTTCTGTTCACGCCCAAGCAATATATTTTGTGCTACATCAAATTGTTCTACTAAACCTGAAGTCTGGCGTGTGATTTCAATGGCTGAGTCTCTGTCTAAAAATATATGAGTTGAAAAGTCAAAGCGATTTATTAAACCAGAAGTTTGATAGACTGTTTCAATCCCTGCTTTTTGCGCTTCAATTCGATTTGCAAAACGGCGATTTAATCCACGAAAATTGATTGTGCCTGATGTCGGAGGAATAGCTCCGCTCAATATGTGAAACAAAGTGGATTTTCCTGCACCTTGTCGTCCAACTAGACCAATAACTTCGCCTTTGGCTAAGGAAAAAGTGACATCCTTCAAAACAGGCAAGCGGTCAAAACTTTTTGAAAGATTTTCCACACGTAAAAGTGATTCAGCCATAAAGTCATTTTAACCTGATTTCTGCGTGATTAATCAGATTGATAAAATCTTTCGGCTGGTCAGTTCGTGATACTTACGGCATAATAGGCTTATGCCCCTTATACGAATCTTATTGGCAGATGACCATACGATTGTCCGTGCTGGTTTACGAAACGCCTTAGAAGTTTTACCAAACTATAAAATTGTTGGCGAAGTGGGGAATGGACAAGAGTTAATCAGTATCTTAGCTAAAACCGAAGTTGATTTATTAATTATGGATGCCAGCATGCCAGATTTTGAACCTATCTCTGCGGTTCAGAAAATTAAAGCTGAATATCCACATATAAAAATCTTAATTGTCAGTGCTTACGATGAAGAATCTTATGTTGTTGGTTTATTGCGTGCCGGCGCGAATGGCTATCACATGAAAGACCAATCGCTTGCCGATTTACAACTTGCAACTCAAAGGATTCTGAATGGTGACCGTTGGATTTCTGGCAGTTTGATAGACCGTCTTGTTAATCGGCAAACAAGCACGCCTCTTTCAAATACCCCATGGCTGACGCGCCGACAACGAGAGTTACTTAAGTTGATATCTCAGGGAGCGGATAACCGCAATATTGCATTGGCATTAGACTTAAGTATCAAAACAGTTGAAAATCATTTAACTGCTTTGTATCGTGTGCTTGGCGTAGATAGCCGACTCAAGGCATTAAATTACATTCTGCGTCACCCTGAATTATTAGCTTCCAGCGGGCAAGAAATGACTGAGGCAAGCCCTAAAGAAACAGCACAAGAGTTAACTATTCTAGTTGCAGATGATAATGCGCGTTACCGTCAGCAGTTGGGCAGGCTGATAGGAAAAATAAACTCATCTTCAGTAGTTTACGAAGCGGAAAATGTCGCCGAAGCCATAACTCTCGGAAAACAAGTGATGCCACAACTTGCATTTATTGACGTCGTTTTAAATGATGAGGATGGGATTCAGTGTGCCCGTAAATTGCGGACTATTTCCCCGTTGACGCGAATCATCATTATCAGCGCCTACCCCGACCGTGAATTCAGAAAGCAAGCCTTATCTGCTGGGGTGAATGCATTCTTAGATAAAAAAGATTTGGATACAGAATCGGTACGCCAAATTATAGAAGACGCTCTTCAATAATTACTTTTTATCAACCTGAATAAAACGCGAAAGCGCATCATCAACGACAATGGCAACCGCGCCAATTAAACTGGCATCCGGACCAAAAGTGGAAAGCACAATCTCGGCTTGTTGACCAATTTCCGGCATTGAATGACGCTTGACCGCTTCAATAATATTGGGTAACAAATATTCTCCGGCAATACTTAAAGGTCCGCCTAAAATCATTTTCTTTGGATTAAAAATATTAATCAAGCCTGCAAAGCCTTGACCCATTGCCAACCCTGCTTCTGCAAATGAATCAATCGCTTCTTTGTCGCCTGCATCTGCCGCTTGTTTAATCAGCGGAATCGTTAACCCTGAATTTTGCTCTGCCATTAATTTCGGAATAATGCTGGTGCGTTTGACTTCTAATCTAGCTTGTACACGTTGAATAATGGAATATTGATTTGCATAGGTTTCCCAACAGCCGCGATTGCCACAATGACAAACGGTCTGTGATGGCTCAGCCATAATTGGGAAGTGACCAATTTCTCCCGCATATCCATTTTTACCGCGATACAACTTGCCGTTCAAAAATAACCCGCCACCAATGCCGACGCCTGAAAAAACAAATAAAAAGTCCTGAACCTGACGCGCTGTTCCAAATAAATGTTCAGCCACCGCCGCCGCATTGGCGTCATTTTCGACAAAGATGCGTAGCTTCGTCTGCTCTGCAAATATCTTTCCAAACTGCACATTACGCCAATGCAAATTTGGAGCAAAAATCAAAACGCCTTCTTCAATATTGACAGTGCCCGGCGTAGCAAGCCCAAGCCCTAAGAAACGCTGGTTTTTCTTTTTACCAACAGTCATTGCTTCTTTCACAATCCGCAAAGTTTGGTTAATCATCTTTTCTTGGTCTTCATTGGGGTTCGCTTCTTCACGTTTTCTCCAAAGGATATTGCCGAGAAAATCTGTCACTGCAACTGAAACAAAATCAACACCGAGTTCAACACCAATCACATTCCCAGCTTGTGCATTTACTTCAAGCATCGTAGCAGGTCTGCCAGCGCCGCCCGCATTATTCCCAACTTCATGCACAAGATTTCGCTCTAGTAATTCATCTACCAAACTTGAAACAGTAGATTTATTTAACCCCGTTGTAATTGCCAACTGCGCGCGTGAAACAGGCGCCTGACTATGAATTAATCTCAATACCAATGAAAGATTTGTTTCTCGAATAAAAGCTTGGTCGGCAGTAAATTTGGGACTCATAAGATAATATGTTGTGGCTGTAAACTAATTATAGCCGATTTATAAACCATTAAATAAAACAGACTCAAAATCCGCTTCTTTCTAGACTTTGAGCCTGCTTCTGCTTTTCAACATGTCATTGCGGGACGTAGGTCATGCTTGTAGCATGACGAAGCAATCACGTACATTACCTCACTGCCAACGCACCCCAACCTGCATATTTTGCTTCTGTACCTAATTCTGCTTCAATTCTCAACAGTTGAT
>JAEURF010000106.1 GCA_016789205.1 Anaerolineales bacterium | reverse complement strand
GCCTCTGGTACAGATAGCCGCGTGATTTTAGATTACACCGGCGCAGAATCTTTATTGGGGCGCGGCGATATGCTTTTCTTGAATCCTGAAGTTGGCAACCCAGTCCGCGCGCAAGGTGTGTTAATTACGGATATGGAAATTGAAAGAGTCATTGACCACTGGCGTAAGAACAGTGATGCCCCAGCTGAAAAAGTTCCGCCGTGGGAAAAACTTTTACAAGAACCAGATGAAAACGAAGACGATGGTTTGATTGAACAAGCCATCTCAATTGTTCGTCAAGGTCAACGTGCTTCGGCTTCATTATTACAACGTCGTTTACGAATTGGGTATCCACGCGCGGCACGCTTGCTCGACGAGTTAGAAAAAATGGGTGTTGTCGGACCCTCTCAAGGCGGCGGCAAAGAGCGTGTTGTCTTAGTCAGTGAAGAGGATTTAGACGAAGAGAAGGAAGTCTAAACAGTCTGATTAGTTGAATTAGTCTTAAAGGTCTTTATCTGCTCAAGCCGCCGTCCCCAGCGGCGAGGATTTGAACGAACTTTCTCAAAAATCTCTGTGCCCTCTGTGGCAAGCAAAAGGTTAAATCAAATTGAATCCTAAACCTACATTTACCGACAGATTAAGAATCATCTTCAAAGGCATCTTAGATTCGGTAGGTGCTTTCCTAAATAGTACAGGCTTACATCCAAATACGATAACCTTGCTTGGCTTAGCTGGCACAACCATAGGTGCCTATTATCTTGCACTCGGAAAAATGACTACAGGTGCATTCATTTTGCTTGCTTCGGTTTTAATTGATGCATTTGACGGCACGATGGCACGTCTGCGCGGCGAACCCAGTGATTTTGGTGCATTTGTTGATTCTGTCAGTGATAGATATGCAGAGTTAATTACATTCGCAGGTTTGCTTTATTATTTCTTAAACGAAAATAATCAAATTGCGGTTATGGTCACATTTGCGGCGGCGGCAGGTTCGGTATTTGTGTCGTATGTTAAAGCCCGTGCTGAGGGATTAAACTTCACAGCCAAAGTCGGTATTCTGACACGTGTTGAAAGATATATCGTTCTAATTCCACTGCTCGTTTTCAATCAACCATTCAGCGCAGTTTGCATCATTGCCTTGCTTGGTAACATCACCGCCTTCCAAAGAATTTTTCACGTCCGCGCACAAGGGCATGAGCGAATGAAAAAACAAAAGGAATCAAATTGAACGAAGGCAGTGGATTCTTAATCGCATTCGGAATTGCTTGTGGCGCGTTGCTCTCAGCCTATCAAGCAAAAAAATATAACCACGACCCTGAAATTATTTATTATCTTTTTTTACCGCTGACAATTTGGGGACTTATCGGCGCACGCCTTTGGCACATCTTCACCCCGCCTCTTTCTTCGGTTCAACTTGGTCTTACAACTCAACATTATCTTTCCCATCCAATTGACGCGCTCGCCTTATGGACTGGCGGCTTCGGCATCCCCGGCGCCATTCTTGGTGGCGTCATTGCTTTATACATTTTCTGCCGAAAATATGAACAATCTTTTTGGGAGCTTGCAGATATTCTCGCCCCCGGCATATTACTAGCGCAAATCATTGGCAGGCTGACAAATTATTTCAATCAAGAGTTATATGGTTTGCCGACCAACGGCTTCCTGAAAATTTTCATTGACCCTGCTCATCGTTTACTTGGATATGAAGCCATAGAGTTTTATCATCCGCTGTTTGCTTATGAAATGATTCTCAATACAATCTATTTGATTTTGTTATTATGGCTGAGTCAAAAATATGGAGTGCCGGAGCCTGCTCCCGCAAACAAAGCAGGAACTCTTTTTCTTATCTATTTAGTCATTTATTCAATCACTCGTTTTGGATTAGAATTTCTAAGATTAGATTCATCGTTAATTAACGGCGTGAATATCAATCAAGTCTTTTTTATTTTTCTTTTTATCTTTGCAGGCGGATTTTTACTTTGGCGTAATCGTTTTGTCCAAAATCTGTAAGGAAGTTGTCAAGGGGAACATCCATAATCAGGAATACAATCATCAACGACTTGTGACCTTTAACCGATAAGGAATCCCATGATAGAAACAAACGACCTCAGCAAGCAATTTCACGATTTTATGGCTGTAGATGGAGTCAACCTCTCTGTGCAGGGCGGGCAGATATTGGCTTTGCTCGGTCAAAATGGAGCAGGCAAAACCACAACCGTTCGGATGCTCACAGCTTTATTAAACCCTACACGTGGCTGGGCAAAAGTTGCTGGCTATGATGTAGTCAAGAATGGGCATGATGTCAGAGCATCTGTTGGTGTGTTAACTGAACAACATGGTTTGTACATGCGTATGTCTGCGAATGAATATCTTGATTTTTTTGGTCAAGTCTATGGACTTGACGCGCCAGAAAGAAAAAAACGCAGTGATAATTTGCTTGAATACTTTGGATTAATGGAAGCCGCAAAACGTAGAGTGGGTGAGTATTCCAAAGGGATGCGTCAGAAATTGGCATTAGCACGAGCGATGATTCATCAACCGGGCGTTTTGTTGCTAGATGAACCAACCTCCGCAATGGACCCTGAATCTGCACGTTTAGTCCGTGATGAAATTGCACGCCTCAAGTCATCCAGTAGAACGATTGTGATTTGTTCTCACAACCTGACCGAAGTGGAAGCCTTAGCCGATAAGATTGCGATTATCTATCGTGGAAAAATTTTAATTCAAGGCACATTGGAAGAATTAAAACGAAATGTATTGGGCGCACCAGAATATGTCGTCAAGTTTGCGGATGAACGCAACATAGATGATTTGCAATTGCCCGCAGGCGTAGAATACATTTCCAAAACGCCGAGCAGTTTGAAAGTCAGGGTTGAGGCGGCTGAAGAATCAAATCCAAAATTATTAAACATGCTTGCATCAAAATCAATTCCGGTTGTGGCTTTGCAAGAAGAGATGCGCACGCTTGAACAAGTGTATTTGAAAGTGATGGCTGAGGCGAAGGGATATGAGTATGTTCAATAAACTAAGACCAATTTGGCTCGTAGCAAGACGTGAATTGCGTGACCAGTTGCGTGATTGGCGCGTGTTGTTCCCGATGGTAATTTTGACTTTGTGTTTTCCATTTTTGATGAATGAGTTTGCAAAACAAACTGTAGATTTTTTGAATCAATATGAAGCTGATTTAATTTTAGACCGTCTCGTTCCATTTTCAATTTTGATTATCGGTTTTTTTCCGATCACGGTTTCGCTTGTGGTTGCTTTGGAAGCCTTTGTCGGTGAAAAAGAACGCGGCACGATTGAGCCGTTATTGAGTGCGCCGTTTGATGATTGGCAATTGTATTTTGGAAAATTATTAGTCGGTGTGATTACACCGTTGGTCGCGAGTTATACATCAATTGGTTTGTATTTGATTATGGTGTCGCGTCAAAACTTGACCATGCCATCTGCTTCGGTGATGACGCAGTTATTTTTCTTGACAACTGCTCACGCGGTTTTGATGGTGAGTGCCGCAATTGTGATTTCTGTACAATCTACTTCGGTGAAAGCCGCGAATTTATTGGCATCGTTTATTGTGATTCCGGTGGCGATTTTGATGCAAGGTGAAGCCGTAATGTTGTTTTGGGGCAATGAGCGTGTTTTGTGGCTCGGCATTGCCGGTGTGACAATTATTGCTTTGTTGTTGATTCGGGTTGGCATTGCGCATTTTGAAAGAGAATATTTACTCGGGCGTGAAATTGATACGATTAATCTAAAATGGATGACCAAAACATTTTGGTTAAATTTTACAGGGGAGGCAAAATCATTATTGGATTGGTACACGCGAGTTTTAGGCGGTGCTTTCCGCCGAATTTTGCCCGCTGTGTTTTTTGTTTTATTAATTGCAGGCGTGAGCATTTGGGCAAGTTATGCTTGGATTAAAGATAATGTAGCACAAATGATTGCGATGGCAACTCCGGAAGATATTGCGGAAATAGAAAGAAGCATTGCGGAAGTTGGTGAATTCCCAGACCTTTCAGAAATTCAGCAACATCTCAGTGCGCCGTTTTTATTTTTGAATAACACCCGTGCTGTGGCATTTATCTTTTTAGCAGGCATGGTTTCATTTAGTGTCTTGGGAATTATGCTTTACATGGTCAACATTGCATTGATTGGTGGTTTATATGCGTTGTTTGAATTGCTTGGCGTGAATCCCATCCCGCTTTTTCTGGCAGGCGTTGCCCCGCATGGTATTTTTGAAATTCCTGCCTTGATGATAGGAAGTGCGGTTGTGCTTTATTTCGGCGCGGCAATCGTCACGCCACAAGCGGGCAAGTCTATGGGTGAGGTGATTCTTGAATTGCTTGCGGATTGGGCAAAGATATTTATTGGCTTGGTGGTGCCGTTGCTGGCAATCGCGGCGGTGATTGAGGCGTACATCACGCCGGGTCTTTTATTGCGGGTGATAGGAAATTAATCAAAACATCCTGTGAGAAATTCACAGGATGTTTTTTATTCATTAAGTTAATTTTGAGTTAAGATATGACGTATGTCCAAAGTCATTATTCTGGGTTCATCAAATGCAGTGCCTACAAAAGATGGGGAGAATACCCACATGCTGATTGTCGGGCAAGAGCGCATGTTGTTGATTGATTGTGTCAGCAACCCAATTGTCCGTTTGGAACAAGCAGGCGTGGATTTTAATAATTTAACAGACATCATCGTCACACATTTTCACCCAGACCATGCTTCGGGTATTCCGCTTCTTTTAATGGATATGTGGCTAATGGGCAGGCAAAAACCGCTCAATATTTATGGTTTGCATTACACGCTAGACCGTGTTGAAACAATGATGAATTTATATAACTGGTCTGAGTGGCCCCAATTTTTCCCTGTTGTGTTTTATCGTTTACCAAGTAATGAAATGACTCCCGTGTTAAGTTGTGACGATTTTATTATCCATGCTTCGCCGGTGCATCACATGATTCCGAATATTGGATTAAGGATTCAATTTCCTCAAAGCAAAAAAACATTGGCATATTCTTGTGATACTGAACCTTGTGATGAAGTGATTCGCCTCAGCACCAACGTGGATGTTTTGATTCACGAAGCGACAGGAGAATCGCCCGGGCATTCTTCTGCAAAACAAGCTGGTGAAATTGGTCAAAAGGCTGAGGCGAAGAAAATGCTTCTGATTCATTACCCAACTGGCAGGTTTGAAAGAAGCGGTTTAGTCGAAGAGGCAAAATCCGCTTTTGGTGGGGAAGTCGATTTAGCAAAAGATTTTATGGAAATAAATTTTTAGGAATGCAGACTTTAGTCTGCCATAAAAAAATGCGGACTGAAGTCCGCATTCCTTGTTTTATATTTTACCAACCTGAAATATATTGCGCCCACTCTTGATTTTCACTTAAGTGTTTTCCAAAAATGTAAGCGGCTTCGGCTGGTGGTTCTTTTGGAATTCGCATTAAGTGCATGTGGGCTTCGTCCACTTTGCGCCCGCCTTTGCGATGATTACATGATGAACAAGCCGTGACGAGATTCGTCCACACATGTTTACCGCCTAAGTGACGCGGCATCACATGGTCAATCGTTAAGTTAAGTTGATGTTTGCCACAATACTGGCAGGTATAATTATCACGCCTAAAGATTTCACGGCGTGTTAATTTTACACGCGGGCGTGGACGATGAATTTGCGATTCAAGCCGAATGACCGATGGTCGCGGAAGCAGTTGTGAAATAGTGCGAATATATCCGCGCCCGTTTGCCAGCATCCCGGCTTTTCCCGCAAGAATCAAACCAATTGCCCGTCGTGTTGAGCAGACGTGGATTGGCTCAAAATTTGCATTGAGCACTAATACGGGTTCATTCATAAGTTCTCAACAACTGCGGAATTATACATCCAGTTGCGAGAATTCGTGGAAGCCCTAAATGATTACAGGAACATTAGAAATGAATATATTAATCGCGGGCGGTTCGGGCTTTTTAGGAACTGCCTTAACAAAATCTTTTTTGAGTGATGGTCACAAAGTTTTTATTCTGACGCGTGGCTCGAAAAAAATAAAGAATGTTGAGTCGATTCAATGGGATGCAAAAACGACGAATGGTTGGGCACATCGTATCAATGAAATGGATGTAGTGATTCATCTAACAGGAAAATCACTTTCGACGTTTCCGTGGACATCGGCAAATAAAAAATCGTTTTTAGATTCACGCCTCATTCCTGGATTTGCACTTGTTTCTGCTATTCAAACAGCGGATAAACGCCCCAGCATTTTCTT
>JAEURF010000105.1 GCA_016789205.1 Anaerolineales bacterium | reverse complement strand
GACCAAATTGCAAGGCGTATGTTTGCGTTGTTGGCGCGCGCATTCAACACGGAGTTAATCGCTTTGTTTTTACGCTCTAGTGATGGGCGCGTCTTGCGAGATTACCGCACGTATGAAGGCAAACTCAATGTGGTCAGTATGCCAGCGGTTGGGCATCCGATTCAAAACGTATTGCGAGATGGGCGCGTGCGGCGCGTCTCAGATGCGACACGGGATGGTTTCATCGGCATCCATCCAGATTCAAAGTCTGAGTTAATTGCTCCGCTTCGGTACAGAGGTCAAGCCACAGGTGTGCTGGTAATTGAAAGCGCAAGTGTCGAGGCGTTTAGTCAATATGATGAACGTCTGATGGTCGTGATTGCGAGTCATCTGGCGGGGTTAATCGAATACACCCGTCTGCGTGAAGAGGCAGAGGGCAGGGCGCGCAGTTTGGGCTTAATCCATGAAGTGGTGGGGCAGGTGATTGGCTTGAACGATAAGAAGGAAGTGGCGACGATTTCTGCGGAGTTGGTGGCGCAATACTTTAAGTATGAAATGGCTGTGGTCTTGTTACGCGATGAGACGCGGACGTTCTCTATTCAAGGCATCGGCGGAACGTATGCAGAAAAAATCCAGCAGGTTTTGAAGGAAGAAGAATTTATCAAGTCGGATGGTGTGACGGGGTATGTGACCCAAATCGGTGAGAGTATTTTGATTAACGATACGGCGCAAAATGCTTTATATAAACCGATTAAAGGCTGGGAAGCACATTCGGAAATTTGTGTGGCAATCAAAGATGGTGAAGAAGTGCTGGGCATTATTGATGTGGAAAGCCGTGAGCAGAACGCGTTTTCACACAACGACTTAATTGCGATGGAAGCCTTAGCGGGTATTTTGGCTTCGGTGATTACGAGCGCCAACCAATATCAGAAGTTGCAAGAATTGGTGCGTCAACTGCGTTTAACAGAGACTGAATTAAAAGCGCGGATGGAAGCACAACGTGCGGCAGAAGCCAAATTGTTACAAGCTGAAAAGATGGCAACGGCAGGCAGGCTGAGTGCTTCGATTGCACATGAATTGAATAATCCATTGCAGGCTGTGCAAAATTGTCTGCATCTGGCGGGTCGTGAAGATTTGCCACAAGCCAAGCGCGATGAATATTTCAACTTGGCGAGAACCGAACTGGAACGTTTGATGGTCACTTCACGGCGCATGTTAGATTTTTATCGCCCGAATACGTCTTCGTTAGAAACCGTCAATTTGATTGATTTACTACAATACACGCTAACTTTATTATCAAAACAGTTGACCGAGGGGAATGTTGAAATCTCAACCCACATATCTGACGAACTGCCGACGGTGCTGGCGGTCGGTAGTCAGATTCAGCAAGTGTTTATTAATATGATATTGAACGCCGCCGATGCGATGCCTGAGGGCGGTGAGATAAAAATTTCTTTGAGTACTTATAAAGATGGGGTCGAGATACTCTTTCACGATAGTGGCAACGGTGTGCCTGTAGAAAAACAAGATAACATCTTTGAACCCTTCTTTAGTACTAAAGATGGTGGTACGGGCTTGGGCTTAACCATAAGTTACAATATAATTACTGCACATGGAGGCGTGCTAGAACTGCTCCCTGAGCGCAGTCCGGGTGCATGTTTCCGAATCTACTTACCCGCCGGAGGCAAACAATGAAGTCGAACATTCTCGTCGTAGATGATGAACCGGTTGCAAGACAATCTCTTAGTGACATTCTAAAATTAGAGGGGTATGTGGTTTCTTCTGTTGCCAATGGGCAAGCCGCAGTAGAACACGTCCGCACGCATGCGGTAGATTTGATGATTGTGGATTTGAAGATGCCCGGCATGGACGGCTTAGAGGTAATTCAGGTTGTCAACCAAACTTCACCCGAAACCGAAATTGTTTTACTTACTGCACACGGTTCGATTGAATCCGCTATGCAAGCCTTGCGTTTACGCATCCATGATTATTTACTCAAGCCCGCATCTCCGCCGCAAATATTGGCGAGCGTGAAAAAAGGTCTCTCACGGCGCACCTCCAAGAGTCGGGTCTCTGCGGTTGCTTCTGCCAGTTCAGATAACGCCCAAGATGTTTACAGCCTGAAAGATGGCACGATGGTAGATTTATCCCGCCGTCAAATCAAATTCAAAACGAAAGTGGAACACCTCACACCAGCCGAAGGTCGCTTGTTGCGCATCCTTATGGAAAATGAAGGCAAGGTATTTTCACATCGTGAATTGGTTTTGCTCGTACAAGGTTATGATACTTCTCAGCAAGAGGCGCCAGAAATTTTACGTCCGCTCGTCAGCCGTTTACGCCACAAACTCGAAGCCTTTCCCTCATTATCTGAAAAGGTTGTCAGCGTGCGCGGCACAGGATATTTATACGAAGGCGGCGGATAACGCTTCGCTTCACCCTTACGGGACGCTTGTCTGTGCTTCGTTGGGAATTTTCTTAGAGTAAATAAAGAGAGGCTCACTTTCAAAGTGAGCCTCTCTTTTATGTCCCTAACCAATCGCCTGCCATTTTGGCTAAGCCACCCACTGCTCCCTGACGCGCCGTGCAAGGCGGTAGGGATTCTAGAAATAGCCTGCCGTATTGTTTGGTCAAGACGCGGCGGTCTAAGATGGCAACCACGCCTCTATCTGATGCGGTACGAATCAAGCGCCCAAAGCCTTGCCGAAATTTGAGTATCGCTTCGGGGAGATAATATTCATGGAACGAGTCTTCATATAATTCTGAACGGGCGGAAATAATCGGGTCAGAGGGAACTTCAAAGGGTAGTTTTGTAATCACAACTACAGACAATGAATCGCCGGGCACATCTACGCCTTCCCAAAATGAACGTGTGCCCAGCAGAACGGCACGGTCTGTGCTTTTGAATGATTCAAGCAACGCACTTGGTGATGTGCCTTCACCTTGCTCAAAGACAAAAATATCTTCGCGTGCTAATGGTCCCATAATCGCTTGTGAAGTTTTCTTTAATGCGGCATAGGATGTGAATAAAACCAACATGCGTCCGCCGGTGGCTTTGGCGGTGGCGATAATCGCTTTATCAAGTGTTTGTTGATAATTAAACGAATTTGGTTCTGGCATGTCATTGGCTACATATAACAGCGTACTTGATTCATAATCAAATGGTGAGCCGAGGGCAAGTACATCTACTTCTTGCGCATCTAATGTGTTACGCACATAATTGAATTCACCATGTGTGGTCAATGTGGCAGATGCTAAAATCACGCTGGCTTTTTCATACCATAAATGTTTTTGCACCAACGGACCAACCCGCAAAGGCGCGGCATTGAGCGATAATCTCTCCCCGCGCGGGTTGACTTCAATCCAATAAATTAATTCATTCGATGGTTTGTTCATTAATCCAGAAGCGGCGGTTTCGGCTTCGGTCATGCGGCGCATGAGTGTACTTAAATTCCCCATCACATCTTCAAGGTTATCATGCCCGGCAGTGTATAAATCGCCGAGGGCTTTGTAAATTTCATCCAATGTTTTTAGCAAGAGCTTTATGGTTTCGCTGATTTGACTCCACAACATTTCTAAATCGTCCCAGCCTTGTAAAAGGCGGGCAGAGGGCGTAATTCGCATTTGCCATGAATAATTATTTTGTTGTTGACCTTGTCTTTGCACAGCAATAAAATCACTAAGCACACTAAAAAATTGTTTTGAAAGTTGTTCCACGCGAAAGGCTTGGTCGGTGGCATGTTTTACACGCTGTTGAAACAAGCCAAAGTCAGATGGGCGAAGCGCGTTATGACTCTCGGTCAACATTTTGCCGAGCACGCCAGAACCAGACCCGCCTAATTCTTTCAACATGCGTTCTAAATCATTTTGCGTCATGCGGAATGAAAGCGCACTTGTCACAGCCGATTCCATGTGGTGGGCTTCATCCACAATCACATAATCATATTCAGGTAACACTTTACTGCCCGTTGAAACATCAGATAATAAAAGGGCATGATTAACAATCAGCAGATGTGAATTTTGTGCGGCTTGTTTGGCACGATAAAAAGGGCACGCGCCTCCCATTCGACCTAAACATGCTTCTGTTGTACAGTTATCATCTTCTGCCGACATCCTTGACCAAATCTCGCGTTCAATCGGTCCGTTGAGATTTAAATCATTACGGTCACCACTGATATTTTCCATTTGCCAAACAATAATTTTTGCCAACACACGCATTTCATTGGCGTTCGATGGTCCGCTTTTGCGCATGTATTCTAGCCTGCGTGGGCAAAGATAATTGCTTCTTCCTTTTAACACCGCCGCGCGGACATCTAAATTCAATGCGGCTTGCAAATCAGGAATATCTTTTTTGATTAATTGGTCTTGTAAGTTGATGGTATTGGTTGAAACAACAACTCTAGTATTGTTTTGCACCGCAAATAATGCGGCTGGCACAAGATACGCAAAAGATTTTCCTACGCCTGTGCCTGCTTCTACCATGAGATGCCCGCCATGTGATAACGCATTGGCGACGGCTTTGAGCATTTCTACTTGTTCTGTGCGATGCTCGTACGCTTCAAAATATTGTGAAAAGGGTCCGCCGTATTCTAAAATGGAGGCGGCTTCTTCGGGGTCAAGTGGGGTGGGTTCTTCGGTTCTTTGTATCGGCGAAGATTCTTTTTGAGGTTTTGAATCAAGCGTCACCTTCCGAGCGGAGGCGCGAGTCTTTTTCGGTTTGATGCCTTGTTTGACGACGTCATGCAAGGCTTGTTCAAAGACCCAACCTGAATCCCAATCTACATAATTTCCGAGTTCAACAATTTCTTGTAAAGTTTCAAGCGGAAGTTCATGGGCAAGGTCAAGCAGGCGAATGTAACATGCTTGCGTGACGCGCGCATCATCAAGTGCGCGATGTGTGGCGGGGAGTAGAATGCCAAGTTGTTTGCCCAATGCACCAAGATTGTAGCGTGAGGCAGTTGGCATAAGCACAGAAGCAAGTTCGTAGGTATCAAGTGTTTGTTGATATTCAAACAAACCTGCTTTGCGTAAGAATTTAATATCAAAACTTACATTGTGACCCAAGATAGGGGCATCGCCAACAAAGGCGGTTAATTCATGCGCAATATCGCGCAAGCGGGGTGCTTGGCGCACCATGCTATTGTCAATGCCGGTTAAGCCAGTAATAAAATCTGGGATTTGTTTGCCGGGGTTGATGAGTGTATTAAATTCATCTTCGATGCGCTTGCCATTAAATTTGACTGCCGCAATTTCGATAATGGCTTCTCGATTTTCATCTAACCCGGTGGTTTCAATGTCTAATGAGACGATGGTAGTCATATTAGAACAAGTGTACCATAAAGAATTTGTCCTTTATTCGTTTGGCAAAAGTTCTGTGATATTTTTTATTTGTTGGCTGGTCAACGCTCTGCTTTTTGACCCTTGCCGCATAAACTCTTTGAGTTGCTTTAGCTTCATCGCAGGGATAGGTGAATCACCCGCCTCTAACTCGACTTTTTCATTGGTGAACACCAGCGCGGCTTTGACTTCCGGCACAGCGGATTCGTCCATATTCTTTGCCAGAAATTTTTTCACAATCGCAATTTCGCTTTCGGCTTCAAGGTCTGGGCGTCCCAAGCCTTCTTGACCGAAAATGCGCATATAGCCTGCAAAAAATCCGCCGCCTTTTATCTTCCAGCGATTGTTTTCAAAATAAATTTTTCCGCCTTGATGGTAAGGTCGCAAAACCCAAACACCTGACGGACCCACTAACAAATGTGAAACAGGCGAAGCATAATGATACATATTGAATTCACTATGCATTCCTTTTAAGCCTGCATCCAGTTTTTCATCTGGGCGAGGTGAGCGCCCCCAACGACCGCCCATATACATCCCGATTTGCGTCATAATAAAACCGACCAGTAAACAAATTAAAGAAACTGTAAAAAGTTCCGGGTTTTGAATGGAGATATACATACCGCCACCCAAGACCACCAATGCACCTAAACTCGTCCACTGTGCAATTTTTCCATTTCTAGCAATTAACTTTTCATTCTTAATAATTTTCATTTTATTTCTTCAGACTCTCTTCAATCGCAGATTTCATTGCATCTAACACGTTTACATCCACAGCATGTTTCGCCACACGGATAGCGTTCTTAATCGCAAACGCATCCGAACGCCCATGACCGATAAATACCAATCCGTTTACGCCAAGCATGGGTGCCGCACCTTGCTCGCCGGGGTCCAGTAATTTTTTGATTTGACCTAAGGCTGGTCTCACTAACAAGCCACCGATTTTCGTCAGAATATTTCCATTTTTGATGATTTGACGAATCGAATCGGTAATCAACTTGGCAACTGCTTCGGA
>JAEURF010000104.1 GCA_016789205.1 Anaerolineales bacterium | reverse complement strand
AATTGGATTATCACCCCCTTTGATTGAGACACCAGAAGGCTGGCTGATGATTTATCACGGCGTCAAACAAAACGCCTCAGGCGCGATTTACAGATTAGGTCTTGCCCTGTTTGATTTGAATCAACCTGAACATTGTTTAAAACGGGGCGACGAATGGGTATTTGCCCCCCAAGAACCTTACGAAAATCATGGCGATGTAGATAAAGTAGTCTTCCCTTGCGGTTATACAATCGCCCCAGATGGTGACACCTTAAGAATCTATTACGGGGCGGCAGATACAAGCATCGCCCTAGCTACTGGGAGTATCAAAGCGATGCTTGATTGGCTACAATAGCATAAGTCCCAGTTTCGACAAAAATCACCTGTTAAAAATTCTCGCAGGTGATTTTTGTCACAATAAAAGAAATACCTCTTTTGGGGAATAGCAAAAAAACAAAAACTCTAATCTTAAAATTGTTGACTTTGTAAAAATAGTATGTATAATGCGTTAAATCGGTAACGATACCGGTATCGTTCTCTATACGCAACCAATATTTCTGATATGCCAACCAAAAAACGTACGGTCACTATCCAGGATGTTGCCAAAAAAGCAGGCGTGTCTGTTTCTACGGTTTCGCGCGTATTAAACGGAAAAGCAGATGTAGCTGGGGATACGCAAGAAAAAATACTCGGCGTGATTAGCAAACTTGGTTATACCTCCAACCTTGCGGCGCGAAGTATGCGCAGTCGCCGCAAAGATTTGCTTGGGTTGGTCGTACCAGATATTGGCTTCCCCTACTCCATCGAAGTGATGAAGGGTATCAATCGGGCAATTGCAGAATCTACATTTGATTTATTGGTTTACACCATGGGGGATGTTCACAAGTCTGGCGCAGTTTTACACGAACAACATTATGTTTCCCTCTTAAATAATTCATTAACGGATGGTGTCATCATCGTAGCCTCTGCCGCGGCAGAGTTCATTACAGATGCACCCATTATTGCGGTTGACCCTCATATCGTTAATCCACGTTACCCATCAGTTCAAGGGACAAACTACCAAGGCGCAGTTGAGGTAATGCAATATCTCCTAAAGTTGGGACACGAACGCATCGGATTCATCTGCGGGAGACCTGAGATTGCCAGCGCAGAAAGACGCTTAAAGGGATACAAAGATGCGCTTAAAGAAGCCGGCATTGCCATTGACAAAGATTTAATCGTTCCAGGCGATTTCACAACAAAATCCGGCTATGCCTCTGCCTTGCAATTGTTAAATTTAAAGCATCCGCCCACTGCCATTTTTGCAGCAAATGACCAATCTGCACTTGGTGTATTTCAAGCCGCGCAAGAGATGGAGTTAAGAATTCCTGAAGATTTATCTGTAGTTGGTTTTGACAATATTGCTGAAGCCAAATACGTCGGGTTGACAACTGTAGACCAATTTCTCTCAGAGATGGGCTATATCGCAACCCAAATGTTAATCAAAATGGTCAATCATCAGCCACTGGATGTGCAGGTGCATAAAATGCCTACACGACTAGTGGAACGCACTTCTTGTCGCGCTTTGGTGCAAGTCAATTAGAGGAAGAAGATGCGAATAATTTTTTTATCCCAATCGGTAACATTACCGATACATTAAAGGAGGTGGTTTTGCAATTAATACAAATTAAATAGCAGGCCTTCCATATCCTTTTGCGAAGAAGGAAGACCTGCACGAATGTGTGGAGATGTCTCCTCACATTGTTAGTATAACTCAAATGAATCTAACACAAGGAGAAGAAAGATGCGTAAGTCACTTTTATCAATCTTAAGTTTACTCATGATTGCTAGTATGCTTTTAGCAGCATGTGGCGGTGGTGCCCCTGCAACAGAAGCCCCCGCTGACCAACCCGCTGCAACCGAAAGCGGAAGCGAAAGTCCAACCACTTCTGACAAGCAGGTACTCAAAGTTTGGTCATTTACTAACGAAATTTTGACCATGGCAATTGCTTTTGAAGGCCAAAACCCAGATGTGGATGTTCAATTCACCATGATTCCTATGAATCAAGGCGAATATCAAACCAAAATTAAAGCAGCTGTTGGAACATCCGATGTACCTGATGTGGTCGCATTAGAAGCGGCATTTGTCAAAGAATGGGTGGAAGCCGATTTCCTCGCTGATTTGAACGACTTATTGCCATTGGCTGACGAATTAAAGACCTATCCTTCTGTAGTTCAAGTGGGTACTTATGAAGGCGTAACAAAAGCATACTCATATCAAGCTACTCCAGGTGCGTTCTTCTATCGCCGCAGTATTGCAAAAGAATGCTTAGGTACTGATGACCCAGCTGAAGTGCAAGCTTTGGTTAAGGACATTGAATCATTCCTTGCAACTGCTGAAACCATCAAACAATGCAACCCGAACTATTTCACGGTTGGTACATCTGGTGAATTGTTCAATCCCTTCCTCGCCAATCGCTCACAACCATGGATTGTTGATGGTGCATTAGTGATTGACCCGAAAGTGGAAGAATATATTGATTTCGCTAAACTGATGCGCGATAACGGCTACGAATCACAAGCTAATCAATGGAGCGAAGGTTGGTTTGCTGGCATGAACGACTCCCTCGTAGGTGCTGATGGCAATCCAAAGAAAGTATTCAGTTACTTCTTACCTACTTGGGGTCTTCCATACGTTTTGATTCCAAACTCTGGCGATACTGGTGGTGACTGGGCAATGATTAACGGTCCGTTAGCCTATCAATGGGGTGGTACTTGGGTCGGTGCAATGGCTGACAGCGCGAACCTTGACTTAGCAAAAGAATTCGTTGCTTTTGTTGCTCTCAATGAAGAAAACTTAACCAACTGGGCAACCGGTGTTTACACCAATGAATATCTGAAAGCCATTGACCCAACTGTCTCTGATGACCAAGCCCAAGCCCCTGGCGACTTTGTCTCCAGCCAAGTTGTGGTTGAGAAAATTACACCTACTTTTGATGGTTCTGCTTTGTATGAATGGTTAGGCGGACAAAACAATTATGAAGCCTTTGGCCAAGCCGCGCCAAACGTAAACGGCTCACTTCTGACTGGTTCAGATGATGCCATTCAACGCGCACTCGAAAGCCAACGTGACCAATACCTCAATGGTGAAATTGATAAAGCCACCATGTGGCAACAATGGTTAGATAATCTTCGCAGTGAGTTCCCGGATTTAATCATCCCTGAACCGCCCCAATAGTAAGTTTTTGATATAAAGTTGTGGGTCAGCACTACATAGTGCTGACCCACTCTAAACTCTGCAATCTTTCCAAAGGAGCCACAATGAAGTTTACGAAAATTAATCGAAATTATTACGGATATTTTTTTATCGCTCCGTTTATTATTGGCTTCTTGATATTCGGTTTATACCCGGTCTATAACACAATAGCACTTAGTTTTACAGATTACACATTGATGACACGCAGCGGAAAAAATATAGGTCTTCAAAATTTTCAAGTTTTATTTGCAGACCAGTTTTTTTTGAAAGCAGTTGCAAACACATGGCTAATTTGGATGCTGAATTTTATTCCCCAAATTGGGGTAGCACTTTTATTATCTGCTTGGTTTACAAATAATCGGTTGAGGATTAAAGGCGTTGGTGTTTGGCGAGCTATTTTTTACCTGCCAAACCTGATTATGCCTGTGACGATTGCTGTGCTGTTTAATGCCCTGTTTTCATTTTATGGACCCGTTAACCAAATAATGGTCCGAGCCGGGTTTTTAAGTGAAGCCATGCACTTTTTGCAAAATGTAGAAGTGTCACGTGCAATTGTAGTATTCATTCAATGGTGGATGTGGTTTGGGCAGACCATTATTATCGTGATGGCAGGTATGACTTCTATTCCTGTGCATTTGTACGAAGCCGCAATGGTAGATGGAGCCAGCGCTACGCAAATGTTTAGGCGTATTACTTTACCGTTACTTAAACCAATCTTAATCTTTATTTTCGTTACATCACTGGTGGGCGGTATGCAAATGTTTGATATTCCGTATTTGTTGACCGATGGAAGAGGCGCACCGAGCAACTCCATTATGACGAATAATATTTTGATGTACATGAAATTTTCAAGTAGCAAAGGTCATATTGGCGCGGCATCCGCAGTAGGGGTCGTAACCTTCATTATGACAACCATCTGTGCATTGGGTATCTTTTTCTTCCTGCGCGACAAAGACGAGTCGAGTTTTGACAAATCCATAAAAAAGTGGTCATGGTTTTTCAAAAATAAAGAAAAAAAGTAGGTCATCATGTTAAACAACTATAAACTCAACACCACCATCATGCGAGTTTTTATATATCTCGTTTTGATTTTTATATTGATACTCGTTATTGTACCGATTTGGCTATTATTGGTTAATGCAACTCGGTCAACCGTAGAAATTCAACAAGGGTTAAGCGCTTTACCTAGCACGCACTTAGTGGACAACTACAATATTTTGCTCGGCAGAGGATTAAACATCACCAGAGGGTTTGCCAATAGTCTTTATGTATCCGGCATATCCACAATTATTACTGTATATTTTTCTATGCTCACAGCTTATGGAATCGTCGTATATGATTTCAAAGGTAAAAAATTATTTTCAAACTTCATTTTGGTATTGGTAATGATTCCGATGCAGCTGACTATTATTGGCTTCTTCCAATACATGTCAAAACTCGGGTTGACAGATAACTACGCTTCATTGATTTTGCCGATGATTGCGAATGCAGGCGGTGTATTCTTTAGTAAACAATATTTTGAATCTATGTTGATTCAAGATTTGATAGATGCCGCGCGCATTGACGGCGCCAGCGAATTAAGAATTTTCCATTCGATTATGATGCCACTCGCTGTTCCCGGTGCAACCACCTTAGGTATCTTTGCCTTTGTTGGGTCTTGGAATAACTTTTTCAACGCTTTTATCTTGATTACATCATTGGAAAAATACACCCTTCCAATGTTAGTTCGTACATTACGTGGCGATATGTACCGCACAGAATATGGTGCCATTTATCTCGGCTTGGCTTTGACCGTGATTCCCGTCATTATTTTATATGCCTTGTTCTCACGCTACATCGTCAGCGGTATTGCTATGGGCGCAGTCAAAGAATAAATCTTTAGCAGGGGATAGGCTACATCTCAAATTCATCGCCTGCAAAGGCGAATAAGGATTACATTGTGAATCAGAATCATAAATTTCCAAAAGATTTTCTTTGGGGGGCGGCAACGGCGTCGTATCAAATAGAAGGTGCATGGAACGAAGACGGTAGAGGCGAAAGCATTTGGGACCGTTTTAGCAAAACACCCGGCAAAGTGTTAAACGGTGACACTGGCGATGTCGCCTGTGACCATTATCACCTTTGGCGTGATGACATTAAATTAATGAAAAGCCTTGGGTTAAATGCTTATCGTTTTTCAATTGCATGGCCCCGCATTTTGCCCAGCGGAAGCGGTCAAGTCAATGAAGCGGGAATTGATTTTTACAGTCAACTGGTAGATGGATTGCTAGAAGTCGGCATTCGCCCTTTCGCAACCTTATATCACTGGGATTTGCCACAAGCTTTGCAAGATAAAGGCGGCTGGCCCGCACGCATGGTCGTAGATGCATTTGTAGAATATACAGATGTGATTACCCGCGCATTAGGCGATAGAGTTAAAGATTGGATTACATTAAATGAACCCTGGGTTAGCGCATTTGTTGGATACAAAGATGGACGCCATGCACCGGGACATACGCATCTTGACGAAGCCATAGCGGCTTCACACCATCTACTTTTATCTCATGGACGCAGTGTTCCCGTCATCCGCAGTAATGTAAAAAACGCAAACGTTGGCATCACATTGAATCTCACACCTCAAATGCCTGCATCTGCAAGCCTCGCAGACAAAAAAGCCGCCACACAAGCAGATGGCTACAACAACCGTTGGTTTTTAGACCCACTCGTTAGCCGTGGCTACCCACAAGATATGGTGAATGCTTTCAATACAAAAATGGAATTTGTCCAACCCGGTGACATGAACGATATTGAAGTTCCAATTGACTTTTTAGGAGTCAACTATTACACACGGCATGTCATCAGAGCAGAAGTGGACGAAAAGCAGAATCAGCCACAAACTGAGTTCATAGGCGATGAAATCACAGAAATGGATTGGGAAGTATATCCACAAGGTCTTTATGATTTGTTAGGGCGTTTACATTTTGATTACCGCTTCCCTTCTATCTATATTACTGAAAACGGCGCGGCATTTGACGATAAAGTTAATGGCAATGGTGAGGTACATGACCCATCGCGTGTTTCATATATTCAACGGCATTTAGAAATGGTAAGAGATGCAATTCAAATCGGCGTGCCAATGCATGGATATTTCGTCTGGTCTT
>JAEURF010000103.1 GCA_016789205.1 Anaerolineales bacterium | reverse complement strand
TGACTCATAAACGGCATGATGCTTTCACCGCCGAAGAGTAAACTGTCTAAGGTGGTGACTTTGTAATTAAGCCGTAGCAGTTCCGAAGTCAAGATAGAGCCGATGTATCCCGCTCCACCAGTAATCAAAATATGTTTTTGATTCATTCCAAGCCTTCCAATCTGATTTTATATCCATCTAAAACTAAGGAAGGAATATTTTTTTCATTCACAACTGATATGCCTTGTTCCAAACAAGTCAGTTTGCAAATATCTGCCACATCGCCAGTGCCAACAATACGAACACGGTCGTAGCCTGCTTTACGAATTTTTGTAATATTATCTTTAACCTTTTGGCGTGTGCGACGATATACAGAAAATGAACGTTCAACATAATCAATGGCTAGACGCGCACGCAATGCCAAACCTTCAGGCGTAATAATGTAACGTAATTTTTTTCTTTCAGCGCGAGAAACTTTAACAGCACCTTTGGCAATCAATCTTTTCAAATGCCAATTGACCGTACCAACGGCTACACCCAATTGTGTAGCAAGCGTAGATTGGTTAACATCGGGGTCACTCTCAATTTGCTCTAACAGTGAAAGTTCGCGGATTTCTTCGTTTGTTGATTCGAGGCTCATGCTTTATAATTCCAAAATTCAGTGACTGAATTATAACCCACTTTTCAGACACCTACCACTATAATTATGAGCATCTCTATGCCTTTTGACGAAGCAGGAAAACAATATCAACAAGCCCGCATCACCCACTGGGACAAAATCGCCATCAAACGCGACTCGTGGCAAGGTATGGGACGTTGGTATCATCAACGCATAACTGAAATTTATAAATTTCTCGTCAGTCCCAATCAACGCATTCTTGAAATTGGATGTGGCTTAGGTAATTTAATTTCTGAATTGAATCCTTCACATGGTGTCGGCATAGATTTTTCTGCCGAAATGATTGAGCGCGCAAAAAAACAAAATCCGCAGATTGAATATCATCAACTTGATGCACATGATTTATCAAGCCTCGAAGGTGAATTTGATATCATCATTTTTTCAGATACCATCAACGACTTATGGGATGTGCAACGTGCATTAGAACAAGTCAAAAAGTTTTGTAAACCACACACACGCATTATCTTAAATTTTTATAGTCATCTTTGGCAATTCCCTTTAACCATTGCACAAAGTTTGAATCTCGCTTCGCCATTGATGAGTCAAAACTGGTTAACTCGTGAGGATGTTTATAATCTTTTACGGTTAGCTGGTTTTGAAAGCATTCGCACCTCCACCGAAGTTTTGTTTCCGCTTCCACTTGGTGGGTTTGCAAATCGTTATCTCGTCAAACTTTTTCCTTTCAACAATTTTGCACTTTCAAATTTTATTGTTGCGCGCCCAATGCCTACGCCTGTAAAAGAACCAAGCGTTTCCGTAGTTGTCGCGGCACGAAACGAAGAAGGTAATATCAAAAATATTTTTGAACGCTTACCAAAGATGGGAAGTAAAACAGAATTGATTTTTGTCGAAGGGCATTCAAAAGATAATACCTATCAAACCATTCTTGATGAAATTCCGCTTCACCCCTCTACGCCTAGCTTGGTCTTTCAACAGCCCGGCATTGGCAAAGCCGACGCAATTCGTCTCGGCTTCGAAAAAGCCTCTGGCGATATACTCATGATTCTAGACGCAGATTTAACCGTCCCACCTGAAGATTTACCCCGTTTTTACGAAGCAATTGCATCTGGCACAGGCGAATTTATCAACGGAGTGCGTCTCGTTTACCCAATGGAAAAAGAAGCGATGCAAACTTTGAATTTCATTGGCAACAAATTATTCAGCATGGCATTTTCTTGGATGCTAGGGCAGCCCATTAAAGATACATTATGCGGCACAAAAGTGATGTGGCGAAAAGATTACGAACAAATTGCCGCTAACCGGTCATACTTCGGAGACTTCGACCCCTTCGGTGATTTTGACTTAATCTTCGGCGCGGCAAAATTAAATAGAAAAATTGTAGATTTACCCATTCGTTATCGTGAAAGAGTATACGGCACAACCAATATTTCTCGTTGGAAGCATGGACTATTACTTTTACGAATGGTCACATTTGCGGCGAGAAGAATTAAATTTGTGTAAAGGAAATGTGATGTCTGTAAAACTAAAGTTACTCCCTATTGAAAAATATAAAGGTGTGAACGATTTAGACCCTATCAAATATTACTATGTGCCTGTTTTTGGGAGGATGTATCGCCACCGTGTAGAACTAGCATTAAATCAGTGTACAGGTGGTGAACGTGTATTAGAAGTCGGTTTTGGAACTGGGCTGGCTTTCCCTAATTTACACGAAATGTATAAAGAAATTCATGGCTTAGATTTAACAGCCGATATTGAAGCCATTCAATCTGTGTTCGAGCCAATGGGGATTCCGCTTTTCTTAAAAAAAGGGGATGTATTACACATGCCATATGAAGATAATTATTTTGATACGGTTTTATTAATAAGCATACTGGAACACTTAAAGCCGAAGGAGTTAGAACAAGCCTGCGCAGAGGTGAAGCGGGTGCTAAAGCCGGGCGGGCAAATGGTGTATGGAACTCCCGTCGAAAAACCGTTTATGGTATTTATGTTCAAATTATTAGGGCATGACATCCGTGCTGAACATTTTTCAACTGAAAAAGAAATCGCTGAAGCCGCTTACAAATCTTTCTCCAAAGGCAAAGTGATTGAAATGAAAAGCACGCCACCCATTGCTGGCGCAGTTTATACAGTTGGGAATTTTATAAAATAATTAACGTACCCGTTCAAAAATCAGTATATCTGGGTTGACTGCCGAAACAGTGACACGAGGTAAATAAGAAGGTAAATTGTATTCAAATTTTTGAATGAGTCGGAAAGATTCTACTTCGCCAGCAATTAAGCGTTTGAAGAAATCACATTCAATCGGGTTAGTTTCACAAATTGAGTCAACGTAAAATCTTTGATACGTATAACTATCAATCACAAAATAATCTGTATCACGTTCTAACAAACCTTGCTCGCCTTGGTTATACTCATAACGCCCACCAGTTGGAACAACATCATTTGGATATTTAACAAAATATATCGGATAATTGTGGGCACGTTCAAAACGCCTTTTATCAAGGTTCGGTGGATATAAAGTGTATTCAATACTTTTTTGATACCCACGAATAGTAGCAATATATTCTGTAGCAGGGATGCGCGAATCATTAATAAAAAGTAAAGCCGTGCTAACCAAACGCAAAGCTGAATATGAAAACCCTGCTATTAATATCACCACAAAAAGTGGTTGAATAAATGTCAATTTCTTTTTTGTTGTAAACAATAGTATTTCATCTACAAACAATGCGGCTAAAATTGCCAAAAACGGCACAAATGGAATGAAGTATCTTTGAATATAGTTGATAGAAATCATGAAAGGCAGATCAAATATCAGCACTGCTAATAAAAGCGTGCCAATGCCCTGTGGCATGATATGCTCGAATTTGCCTTCATCTTTCTTCCATAAAATTAAGCGCATAAAAAACCACAAAAACGCTAAGATAAAAGCATAATAACAAAATATTCCTACTGCACTTTCAAACACAGCCCATTGACCAAATAACCCAATGCGTGCACCAGAATTAAAGCCATATTGTGTGTAATTCTGCAAAGCAGGGATGACACTTGAAAAGTAATAGATTGGGGCAAACAAGGCTTTGGGCGTACCAAGTGAATACCCTAAATATGAAACGATAGCACCCGCAAACAAGCTTCTAAAAACGTAAAACCAATTTGAGCGTAAATCAGTCCATTTTTCAAAGATAAAAATAAAAGCAGGCAGTAAGATGAGACTTCCACCGGTATATTTACTCGAAGCCGCCAAACCAACCGAAAAGAACGAAGCGAATAACCAAGTCATTTGTTTTGTTTTTTGATATTTCACTGCAAAAAACACACATAAAATAGAAAATAATTGCAAATATAAATCGTTATGAGCAAAACGCCCATTGGCTACCGCTACCCCACTAGCTATATAAAACAGCCCTGCTAAAAAAGAAATTCTTTTATTTGCCCCAAGCATTTTCGTAAGGTAATAAATAACAACACCACTTAACGCACCTAGAAAAGCAGAAAATATACGAGACGCTACTACAAAAGCAAAATCAGATTTTCCCATGCCAAATGTGATTGAGCCAATGGCATACATTATATATTTTGGTAACGATGGATAATTCCAATCGGGTTCGGTTTCATCAAAAATCAATTCACTACGCAAAGCACTATTGACACGCCAGACTAACTCATCCGGATTCCATAAAGCCGGTGCCCCCCATTCAATACCGGGTAAAGAAGCCGCTAAAAATAAAACAAAAATAATCAGCGGCAAAAGAAATTCATAACGAGAGAAAAAATTATCTACCTTTTGATACATACATCTCCAAATTATGGCAAAGTGCAACTTAATCCACGCCATGGTAGGTTATTAATAACTATTGTTTCATCTACAGTAACAATCAATGCTTGAATTCCTGCATTCGTTACACAACCAATAACAACAACATCCGAAGTGTGTGGAAAGGATAATGGTGCTTCAGGCAATGGAATATAAACCCGACGTTGCATCGGTCCAATAATCGTAAATTGTAAACGCGAAATGTTTCGCATTTCAAGTGGATAGGAATCATCGTCACCCCAATATTCCCCGCTTTGATAAAAAGATGGATATAAAGCGCGTCCATACAATACGGTTGAACTTGGTTCGGCTTCGAGGAACATTTCCAACGCCGAGGCAGTGATGGATTCACCGTTTTCTAAAACGACGTCATTTGCAAAATAGGTTTGAACTAACTCAGTCGAGGTTAATTCAGGATATTTTTTAGGAATGCTTTTCTCTATCAATGGAAATGCCAACCCAATGATTAAGAAAATGCTCAAGACCGGTATTGATTTTTGATAATCCAATTGCATTGGTGTAGTGTTTTTAATTTCAATATCTTTAGGAATATGATTAAATAGAGAGAATAACATTAAAGTCAAATGCATCAAGCCAATGCTAAAGTAGAGGGCGAGTATCCAGTCTACTGGGAGGATGAAGCGCCAGCCGGATGTCTTAAAAGGCACAACGCTCAGGCTATATCCTAAATGAATAAACAACGGTAGTAATCCAATCCATTTTGCACGTTGATAAGCAATGCCTATGCCTAAGGCGATAAGCCCTAATGTAATGAAAAACAAAGGCAGAATTTGAGGGGCGGGATTTGCAAACGGCGGATTCCACCCCCACATGTTTAACTCGCGCACATAACTGCGTGCATCGAAAAAATTAAGTGACATGGGTAAATAGACAACGGATGATATTTCGTTATGCACGAAATAAGCCGTATAAAAACGCGCCACTTCGAATGGGTTTTCAAAGATGTAATTCAAAATCATTGAAAACATGCGGTCATCATATTGTGATACGGTTTCGCCGGGTAATTTTTCAATATCAGCTGGGTTATCGGTATATCCGCTGGCGATGACGGTTGTGTAAGCATTTTGATATTCAATGACCATGCGCCCGGAGATTTGATAATTTCTCAACATCCACGGCAACACAACCACAAGCACACCTAATAAAAACATAGCACTTTGTATAAAAGCGGGTTTTAGAGATTTTCTTTTTGCAATCAAAATACAAAGAAACACAATTGGAATAACGATTAAGGCTTGGCTTCGAATCAATGCTGAAAAGCCTAAAAACGCACCAGCAATGACGCCTAAATACAATTTATTTTCTGATTTGTAAAGCCAATGAATAAGAAAATATACAAATATGATGTTTAACATCATCGTAGGCACGTCTGACATAAATAACTTCGAATGTGATACTTCGATAATATTGGTAAGTGCAATTGCATTTTCTTCACGGAAGATAAGTATTAAAGCGGCGATAATTCCAGCAGGTCTGCCACCAAGTTGAGATGCAAGAAAATATAAGGCTGTTGGTCCAATAGCAAGAATTAAAATTTGCACAAGCGTAACTGCGTCATAATTTTGACCCACTATTGAATGCAGAAAAGCAAGAAATATGGCGTAGCCCGGACGGTGGGTTAATCCATATTGAATACTTGTGCCAATTAAATAGTTTTGTGCAAAAGTATCGTATAACCCTGCATCAGAATATGGGTAAATTTCAAAGTTGGGCGGTGTTGGTTCGGCTGTGAAGTAACTCCAATCCCGTAAGGGTTCATTTAGCCAAAGAAAACTTGCTAACAACCATAAGGCAATTCCAATGACTAAATCAGATTTTTTGAGATTTTTTATCCACTGCCAATGTTTTGAGATTAAATAAAAGAAAAAGCCAAAACCTAAAGCAATCAATACTTGTTGTGGAAGAATCGGCGTG
>JAEURF010000102.1 GCA_016789205.1 Anaerolineales bacterium | reverse complement strand
ACGGTTAAGTTAGTGGGAACAGAATCAGGTCGAATTGTGAAAGAGGCGAAACGCCTATTAGACGATGAAGTTGAATATCAAAAAATGTCGAAAGCGGCGAATCCGTATGGGGATGGTCATGCGGCTGAAAAAATTGTGCAGGCTTTGCTTTCTTAAAAGCGGTATTTCCCCCCATTCTACATCACAGATATTTGTGATATTAATAAGTTACCTTTCATTCTCGCAATTTGTAATTCCTTTTTTGAGCTTTCGGGTTGTTTTATGAGTATAATGAAAGTGGTGGCTTATGCTAAGAAAGACTTTATCGCTTCTAATTACTCTCACCCTGTTAACAGCCAGTTGGGAAATTGTTCGCGCACAAACTCCAGATGCTAAATATTTTAGCGAAACGGGACATAATGTAACTGGTGAATTTCTTACATTTTATAACAGCAATCCAAACGCGACATTTTTATATGGCTACCCGATAACTGAACAATTTGTCAGTAAAGATGGCAAAACGGTTCAATATTTTCAACGTGCACGTTTTGAGTATATAGCTGAATTGCCGCAAGGTCAGCGTGTGCAATTGACTTCGCTTGGACGCGAAACATACACCTCGGCAGGTTCATTGGATGTGAATAACACCTTTTCTTGCCGCACTTATGTTGAAACAGGCTATTCAGTATGTTTTGCATTTTTAGAATTTTTTGACCAATATGGCGGTGTCGCCCAATTTGGTTATCCGATTTCGGGGTTTGAATATCACGAAAATAAACTCGTGCAATATTTTGAAAAAACCAGAATCGAATGGCAACCATGGATGCTGGAAGGTCAGCGGGTGGCGATTTCAGATTTAGGCAGAATCTATTTTGATAAACTGGGCGAAGACATTGCTTTACTTGCACCTGCTAGCCCAATTGATAATGCGCCCAAACTTATCACAAACTTACAAGTACGTGCGTTCGCATGGAAAGCCGTTACACTTGCAAGCGATACGCAATTATTTTTTGTGATTGTGCAAGACCAAAATGGCGCGCCAGTTGCGAATGCAAATTGCACAGCCGTTGTCCATTGGCCCAATGGCGTAAACGACTCAACCATTATTGCAACCAACACAACTGGCATTGGAATTATTTCTTTACAATTTGAAAATCAGCCTTATGGCAGTTTGATTTATGTGGATGTCAACTGTTCGTTGAATACATTAAGCGGGAAAACAACCACTTCATTTCGGATTTGGTATTAATAAAGACCACAGACGGTGGACGATAGACCATTTCACAAGATGTCGTGCAAATTAAATACCGGTCCCTCTTTACAAATCATTTTCCATTCATGATTCAAAGTTAATGCACACACCCCACATTCAGCGACTCCGCCACAGGGCATGGCTGTGTGGATTAAAATCTGCGCCTCTATCTTCGTGGTGACTTGATTCTGTTCTTTCAACATTTCTCTTAATTGATTCAAGTCAAACCGGTGCGCCGTACTTGATATGTTTGGATTTGTCTCATCTTTTAAAGTGCGACGCACTTCTCTAGGGGCATCAAATGCGGCAAAGTCTGCCCATTTTAAAACATCTATTAAAGATTGTAACGGTTGCACTTCGATCACTTCGGGTAAATCCATTGGTGATGAGTTGCAGACCAAAACTACTTCCCTATTTTGTTTAAGGGAGGGCGAAATCAATCCATGCAAACGTGCAGGAGATTCATCCAATGCAATTAATGCAATTTTTTTAGCAGAATTTGGAATACGAAATCCATGCCCGATAGTACCGCGAAGGTTAATTAAATCACCCGGTTTCCAATCTAATGGCGTAGGTGGCGCGGAGCGAAATCCGTTTGGGGTTGAGTCCATGCTGAAAAGTGAAACAGACAGAGGCGAGTCTGAGGCGTTTTTGTGAGCGAGCAGATAACCTCCGGGCGTTGGAATCAAATCTGGCGGGGATTTAATTCTCATTGAACCATCTAATAAAATTTCTTCTACTTTGCCTTGTCCAGTTTTCATCGGAAAAATGTTAACATGCTTTAGAGCGTGTTGCAAGCAAGTTATAATTGATTTATGGAATCACCGTCCCGCAGGTTTAGTAAAAAATCAAAATGATTAATAAAAACCTGCGGGACGTTATATTAAATTCGGAGGAACCATGAATATTTCCAGTTTGCTTCAATTTGTCGCTTCTTTTGCGTGGATTGGTTTAATTGGTGTGATTGTCGTGATGTTTATTCGTACAAGCCGTAACCAGCCGTCAAAAGGATTAGGAACTGTCGCCATTGTTATATTGGTGCTTGCTATTTTAATGACCACAGTGGGTGCTGGTTTGGTTTTCATTGAGCCTGATGATTTAGCAATCGTAGTCACTGTGTTTGGTGGTGATGGTATTCGACCTGAACCGTTAACCGCAGGCTTGCATTGGATTATTCCTTTTGCAGAGCGTGTTGAAAGGTATTCGATTCTGAATCAAACCTATACCATGTCATCTGCGGCAGATGAAGTGGTAGGTACAAGTGATGATTCGATTCAAGTGCGCACGAAAGATGGTCAACAAGTTTATATTGATGCTTCTGTGATTTATGCAATTGACCCACTTCGCGCAGTAGATTTATATCGTACTTGGCGTTTCACCTATGAAGATGGGTTGGTTCGTCCGCAAGCACGCGGTGTGATTCGTGATGTAGCTTCACAATTTGGTGTGGAAGAAATTGTTAGTTCAAAACGCGCCGAAATGGAACAATTGATTACGGAAGAACTTGAGCGAATCTTTACTGCAAACAATTTAGTATTGAGAGATTTTGTGCTTCGCAACATCCGCTTTAGTGATGAATACGCGGCGGCAGTGGAACAAAAGCAAATTGCCGAACAGCAAGCCCAACAAGCCGCTTTTGTAGTTGAGCAAAAGAAACAAGAAGCCGAACAAGCCCGCCAAATTGCGCAAGGTCAGGCTGATGCGGCAGTAATTGCGGCTCAAGGTGCGGCTCAAGCGCGTATTATTCAAGCAGAAGCAGAAGCCCAAGCCAATCAATTAATTGCACAATCAATTACGCCGGCGTTGGTGCAATATCAATATGTGCTGAATCTGGCACCGGGCGTGCAAACTATTTTCGTTCCAAGCGAAAATCAATTTATTTTGCCGTTGCCGAATACGAATCCTTAAGGTTTTGGTGAGAAACCCTAAAGGTTTTCAAAACCTTTAGGGTTTATTAAATTAATTATGCCCATTCCCCAGAATGGACGTGAAATCCGCCTGACGACTTTGTCAACATGTGCGGGTTGAGCGTCTAAATTAAGTGCTGAGGCACTGACTCAAGTTTTGAGTCCTATCAAAAACATTTTTGATTCCGCCTCTTATCCGGACCTGATAGTGGGTCTAACATCCCCGGATGATGCGGCGATTTGGCGTTTAAGTGATGAGCAAGCCATCGTCGTCACCACAGATTTTTTCACGCCTGTTGTGGACACAGCTTATGAATACGGTGCGATTGCGGCGGCAAATTCTATGTCTGATGTGTGGGCGATGGGCGGGAAACCCTTCTTGGCTTTGAATATTGCGGCATTGCCAGACCATTTGCCAAGTGAAATTTCTAGTGAAATTATGCGTGGCGGTGCTGAAAAAGCCAAAGAAGCCGGTGTAGTCATCGCTGGTGGGCATACTGTCAAAGACAAAGAGCCAAAGTATGGTTTGGTGGTGATTGGGTTTGTGCATCCGCAACAGATTATCAGCAAGGGTGGCTTGAAAGTTGGCGATGTGCTTGTATTAACCAAACCACTTGGCACAGGTGTAACCACAACTGCTTTGAAGCAAGAAAAAGTAGAAGAGGCTCATCTTAAAGAAGCGATTGAGTGGATGTCTCGTTTGAATAAAAAGGCTGGTGAGTTGGCTGTGGAATTTAATCTAAAAGGTGGCACGGATATTACCGGGTTTGGGTTGATTGGTCATGCCTCAGAAATGTCAGAGGCATCAGATGTTTGTGTGCAAATTGAATTTGCAAAATTGCCTTTCTTAAGTGGTGCACGTGCCTATGCTGAAAAGGGCATCTTCCCCGGCGGTGCGTTTGATAATAAGAAACACTTTGAAGGTTTTGTTCAATTTGATGAAAAATTGGATGAGCCGGCTCGAATGCTGACGTTTGACCCGCAAACAAGCGGTGGGTTATTGCTCGGTGTGCCAAAAGAGAAATTGTCTGACTTTAAGAAAAAGGCTGAGGAAACAAATCAACAGGTGTGGGTGATTGGTGAGGCGGTTGCAGGAAAAGGTATCAAGTTAGTGTGAATCATGCTTCGGATCAGTATTCTTGAGTTGGGCGTAACTTGTGGATTAATCGCTTTGGTGATTCTTATTCCGTTAATCATCACACGTGGGTATGCTATGTTAAATAAGCGTTTGAAAAAAATTGAGGATGAAGTTTCAAAAAAGTGATAACTTTCAGGTACAATATAGGGAGATATTTGCAATAAACATCATGTCTGAAATTCCGATAGAACCAGACCCTAGTCTTTCTCCCACCTGTTATCTCCAATTGACGGAAATCTGTGCCGCGAATGTAATTGCGCGGTTTGAATTATTTAATAAAAAAGGAACCCATGAGTATTGGTAGTGAAATTGTTGTCATTGTTATTTTGATTGTGATTAATGGCATTTTAGCAATGTCTGAAGCGGCATTGGTAGCATCGCGTAAGGCACGTTTGCAACAAAAAGCTGGTGAAGGCAATAAGTCGTCGGCTTTGGCACTTAAACTGCTTGAAGACCCAAATATTTTCCTTTCTACAGTACAGATTGGGATTACGTTAATTGGCGTGTTAGCGGGTGCTGTGGGCGGTGCCACAATTTCAGCGGGGTTGGCAAGTTCATTAATCAATGTGCCATATATTGGACAATACAGTGATTCGATTGCATTAGGCGTTGTGGTTTTAATCATTACGGTTTTAACGATTTGGCTAGGGGAATTGGTGCCAAAAAGGTTAGGGATTAATAGCCCAGAAAGAATTGCGGAAGTGGTAGCGCGTCCGATGCTTTTAATTTCAAAGGTCTTTTCTCCATTTATCAAGTTAATGAGTACGGCAACAAACTTTGTTTTGCGGCTTCTGGGAGTAAATCCATCTCAAGAACAAGTAATTACAGAAGAAGAGCTTCAAATGCTGATTAGTCAGGGGACGCGAGCTGGTGTATTTGAAGAAGCAGAGCAAGATATGGTCGAAGGTGTGTTTAGCCTCAGTGACCAAAGAGTATATTCGTTGATGACCCCACGTACAGAAATTGTATGGCTTGACGTGAATGACACGAAAGAAGAAATTTTAGAAAAAATCTCTAATAGCCCATACTCCCGTTTTCCGATACGCCAAGATTCGTTGGAAACAATTTTAGGCATTGTCAAATCACGTGATTTGCTGGTGGTGAGTTTATCTGGTAGAGAAATCAATCTCAAAGAATTGGCAAAGCCGGCATATTTTATTCCTGAAACGACCTTGGCTTCTCATGCTTTAGAGGTATTAAAGAAAACCAATACAGAATTATTGCTGGTCGTAGATGAATTTGGTGGCGTACAAGGCGTATTGACGATTAATGATATTTTGGAAGAAATTGTCGGTCAAATGGAAGAAGAAGAACCGCAAGCCACACAAAGACAAGATGGCTCTTGGTTATTAGACGGGATGTTAGAAGTGGATGAATTCAAAGAAATATTTCAACTGTCTACTTTGCCACATGAAGGCGAGTATGAAACCTTGAGTGGGTTTGTGATGGCATCACTTGGGCGTATTCCACAATCCGCAGACCATTTTGAATGGAATAACTTACGCTTTGAAGTGATTGATATGGACGGGCGGCGAGTGGATAAGGTGCTAGTGACTACAAAACAAAAAGTATCAGCGGCGGATGATTGAGAGAGGAAGTACACAAGTAAATAAGTAAACAGGTAAACTGGTTATTTATATGTCTACTTGTGTACCTGTATACCTGTCTGCATGCCTACCCCTAAAATGATATAATCTTTTCCTATGAGTATTGAATCTTCATCTAGCAATAAAACAAAAGTCTGCCCAACATGTGGAACACGCCTGAGCGAAAATGCAGTGCGCTGTCTTGTATGCGGTACAGAGTTTAACATTCCAGCAGGACAACCCAAATCTGCACAAAAAGCCGCACAACGAGCAGAAAAATCAGTACAAGCCAGCCGCTTGCCGCAAGTGACATTAAGTTTGCCAGCCGCAATTGGTGTGCTTGCAGTGGTGATTATTCTTGCCGCATCTATCGTATATTTCACAGTGCGGGCTAGTGCGCCTGAAGGCACATTTGACGTAGTAGACACACCCACACCCACTGAAACGCCGACCATCACACCGTCACCTACGGCAACGCTTCCAGCCACTGACATTCCAACAGCTACACCGCAACC
>JAEURF010000101.1 GCA_016789205.1 Anaerolineales bacterium | reverse complement strand
TCCAATATAGATTGACAGGTTCATGTATTCCATTAAAAGGTTTAATTAATGGCAAGGCGAGCAATCCACCAATTTCAGTATTCAAAAAATGGGATGTAACAAAGTTGGCAACAAAGGCAGGGTTTTCAAGTGTAAACTCAAGAATTCGCCCGCCTGCGCTATCTGTTTCAGGGTTGAATTGTTGGATATCTAAATTGCCTGAAAAAGAATATTGACTGTAAATAATTGCAACTTGTTTGGGGTCGTCAAATGAGAATTGACCTGAAATTGTATAGTTATGCGTTAACCAGGGAATGACTGAGAAAATCATTGCAACCCCAAAGATGATGCTGGTCTTAATCCATTCAACCCATTTGAATTGCAAAACAAATAAAACAAGTAAAAGTAATATGGGTAATATGATTGTAGATTGTGTGCGGAATAGCAACATTAATCCAAACGCGCCACCTGCTACTACTGTTGATTTGAGATTTCGATTTTCTAGCCACCAAATTGCAACCAAACACATCAAAGCAATGGACAAGGCGGTTGGTAAATCGGTTGTAAATATTTTGGAATTGGCGACGCGTGTGTTGGACGCAATCCATAACGTGGTGTATTCGCGGAAGATGGCGAACAACGCCACTGTTACACCGGCGGCGGGAGTATGTATTTTTTTAGCAAGAAAATACAAAGCCACAGGAAATAATGCAATGACACAAGACTGAACATTCATGATTGTGGCGTAATCTTGGTTAAAGAGCAGATGCAAAAGGGCGAGAAAGGTCACATACAAAGGTCTGGGTGGGATTCCACCAAAGTAGCCTGTTCCAATTAATAAACTTTGAGAGGCAAAATCATAATAGCCGGCATCGGAATATGGGAGTGGAATATTAATCGGTGGAGAGCTAGGCGCGTAAAAACTGTTGGCAAGTGTTTCGAGCGGAACGCTTACCCAAAGGATACAGGCGGTAAGGTAAATGATTGCGGGAAGAATATAATTTGTAATTCGTGAATAGTGAATAGTAAAAAGTGAGTGGAAGGTGGAAAGTAGAATAAATAAGCCAATCAAAATTGCAATGGCAAAGTGCCAAAGTTGAATCGGTACGCCGGGTTCACCCCAGTAAGCAGTGTCAGGCGTAATGCCTATTTTTGTGATGGCGACGAACAGAAAGACAGTTATCAGTAAACAGTAAGCAGTAAGGGCAGAGATGAAAAGACTCTTGCGGTTTGATAGTTCTTGTGGGTGAAATCCATTTTTGAGAAGTAAAAAAAATAAAATGGCTTGCAAACTGATAATAAAAAGATACCAAAGCAATGGACTCAAACGTTCGTAGTAGGGAAGCAGTTCTTCGGGGTTGAGATAACGCAGAAGGAACAAAGACCAGCCTGAAATTAAAGCAAGAAGCGCGGAGATAAGAATGGTTGATGCTTTGGCAAATTTATCAAACGCAGATGAATTTTTGCGGGCGATGAATCCGAAATAAATCCCAGAAAAAAAGAATAATGTTAAAACACCAAGCAAGCCAAGCCTTGAAAGCGAAAGCCCGCTTTCTGATGGAATGCTCAAAAGTGCGGCAACCGCAAATAGAGACTGAAAAGCCGCGGCGAAGAAAAACCACGGCAGGAGTTTAGAGAAATTGTGATTCATAAATTTATTTTGTCATTACAAACCGAAAGCAATCTTATGATTAAGTTGGAGATTGCTTCATTGCTAAGTGCAAGTGTGCGACTTGCAATGGCATCGTTAGAATTGAAATCCTGTTCGTACTTGCACAATTTTATGCGAATAATTTTTTACATAACCAAACAAACGCTCTTGTAAAAGAGACCATTCATTCGATGAAAGAATCTCGCGCGCTTGTGGTGCATCGGATGCAAGCAAGCCCACCTGAATTTGCGGATATGCACCATATAAAGTTGCCCATGCTTCAGAAGGTTGCAAGCCGAGCCGTTGCACGCCCGGCACAAACTCACCGATGATGAACTCAAAATATTCTTGGTCGCGTTCTGCCGCGATATCCCAAGTCATAATGACTTTGACTGGCATATTATCCTTTTTGATAATCTAAGACCACTACTTTGGTTTCTTCAGGCAAACCAGAGCGTGTGGCTTTTAACGAAGGTTGTGCATCTATTTTTCCCAAACCCATTTCTTTGAGAAATTTACTTAACGAATCAAGGCTGACTTTTGCCGCAGGTGTTGAATAATGCATTGGGATGACGATATTAGGTTCAATCAGACTGACCACTTCAGATGCTTTTGCGGCATTCAAACTACTTCCGCCTCCTACCGGGACGAGAAGCACGTTGACTGTACCTAAAGCTTCTACTTCGCTTTGAGTTGGGACTTCTTGCAAATCGCCTAAGTGAGCGACGGTGATGCCGTCATAATCAAATACATATAACGTGTTGCGGACTTTATCTTTATTTTTCTTACCGCCTCCGCCACCAGTTTGCACAGCTGTAATAAATACGCCACCAATTTCAAATTCACCTGCGCCAGTGAGCGTGTGTGTTGTTCCTTTAACTACATCTACATTGCTATGCCCCGGCGCATCGTGACTGACTGTCACAATTTCAGCTTTGAGTTTCAACGCATCATAACCGACTTTTTTATGGTCAAACGGGTCAGTCACCACGGTTGCATAATTTCTTTCAGTTAATCGAAAACAAGAATGTCCGTACCAAGTAATTTCCATTTAAGTAATGCCTCCAAAGAGGATATTATACCCGATAGATTAAAGCACATTTTCAATTAATGGTGAAGATTCTACCCCTCGATTCGGCTGACCAGGAATCTTTTCCGTTGAACCTTGCGGAGAAAATTCAGTATCAAACAAAAATTCCCGAATTTCGGCAAAGACAACACGAATGCCAGTTAACATCGAATCACGCATGATTTGTAAGTAGTGTTTATCTTTATGGAAAGCCAATCTCCACAAGGCTTTGGGGCGGAGATGAAAAAACGCTTCAGTTAACTTAACACCAAAAAATAACTCAATTGGTTTGAGGTGTGGAGTTGCAATCACTTGATTTCGATACGACCATTTTGCTAAATCTTTTTGAATAATATTATTAGGGTCTGTGGATTTTCCATCGGATGTCCAAAAGTGTGGCGTGAGATACATAGCGTTCAAAATATCAGAATCTAACTCCAACATACCTTTGAATTTTTCAAATAATGTTTTCCAAGATTCCTCTTCCAAGCCATAGATAATATTCGTCAAGCTGATGATGCTATTTTCTCGCAAAAGCCTGACCGCTTCTTTTGAAATTGCAAATGGATTATTTTTACGAATATCTACAACTACACTATCTTTCAAAGATTCAACGCCCATCACAATGTAATCTACACCTGCTTTTTTATAAAGAGGAAGCAAATCCGCATCACGGACAACGTCAGCGGCGGTCATGTTGAGGTTGAGGGAAAGTCCTAAATCGGCTTCGATAATTTTTTCTAGCAATTCTTTGGCTAGTTCTCTATCAGCCGCGAAGTTTTCATCTGCAAACCAGATGATTTTGACACCATAATCTTTTGCTAATATTTTCATTTGTTTTACTAAATCGTCTGTACTGCGATGCCGCCACTTTTTCCAAAACATCCATTGACCACAATAAACGCAAGTGAGTGTGCAACCGCGTGAAAATTGTAAGCCTGCGGCATGGTCAAAGCCGAACATTTGATAATTTTCCCATTCTAACAATTCCCAGCCTGGGCGATATTCATCCAAGTTTTGAATAGCTGGTTGCGGATGATTGACCACGATTTCACCATCTTTGCGCCAAACAATGCCGCGGACTTGACTCATGTTGAGGTTTTGCTCGCAAGCAGAAATTAAGTCAAGAAGCGTTTTCTCTCCTTCTCCACGCACAATCACATCAATTTCTGGAACATCCTCTAAAATACTTTGGTAGGCATACGACGGATATACTCCACCATAAATAATTTTTGCAGTTGAATAATTTTTGCGAATTTCTTTTACAGTTTGTATAACAATATTGTGCGAAGCGGTTGAACCTGAATGACCGAGCAAAATATAATCGGGTTGAAATTTTTTTATTTCATTGACAAGTTTTTGAAAAGACCAACCATTCATATCATGGTCAATTAATTTAACTTGATGACCCGCATCAATTAATGGACCACCAAGTAAAACCAATCCAAGCGGAGTTAAATATCCAAGCCCCACTTTGTTTGCAATGAAATGCCGAGCGGGGTTGATGAGTAAAATTTTTGCTGACATGGTTCTCCTTATTGATTTTATCTCAAGGCTTTATAATCCATAAATGCCAAAATCAAAACTGATTCCATATCTCGAAATATTGTTTGCTGTTGTTGTTTGGGGTGGCACGTTTATTGCGACCAAAATTGCATTGCAAGAAGTTTCTCCTGCTACGATAGTTTGGCTAAGATTCGCAATGGGGTTGGTGATTCTTGGCATAGCCGTATTTGCGCGAAAACAATTTGCATTGCCAGAAAAAAATGAATGGTTGTATTTCGCATTACTTGGTTTTCTTGGCGTGACATTTCATCAATGGTTACAAGCCACTGGTTTGCAAACGGCAAAAGCCACTACAACTGCATGGATTGTTGCCACAGCACCAGTTTTTATTGCCATTCTTGGTTGGCTTGCATTAAAAGAAAAACTTAACGGATTGCAAATTATCGGGATTCTTGTAGCATCGTTTGGCGTTTTATTAATTGTCAGCAAAGGCAATATCACTGCATTATTTACGGGTGAAGAAGGTACGTTTGGTGATTTTCTGATTTTAGCCAGTTCACTCAATTGGGCAGTTTATACTATTCTTTCACGCAAAGAACTCGCTAAACACCCTGCCACACGCATGATGTTTTTTGTGATGTTACTGGGTTGGCTGACAACCAATATTTGGATATTTGGTTTTGGACCAGGCTTGAGTGAAATTAAAAACTTAACCTCATCTGGTTGGAATGCGATGTTCGTATTGGGTATTTTAGGTTCAGGCTTGGCATACATTGCTTATTACGATGCATTGCAAGCAATTCCCGCATCACAAATTGGTGTGTTCTTTAATATCGAACCTCTCATTACAGCGGCATTAGCATCTGTGTTGATTAATGAAGCGATTACAATCGTTTCATTAATTGGCGGAGCTATTATTATTTTTGGAGTTTGGTTGGTAAATAAAAAATGAAATCAAGAACAACAGAAAATGCAAGCATTGATAAAACTGAAAAAGGATATATCTTAAAAATCCCATCTGGAGATTCATCTGCGTATCGTTTTGCCCAGATTGATGATTACTTTGGACTCAAACGCAAAGATTTTCCGCATCATTCTCTGACATTGAGCCTGCGTGCTAGAACCTCAGCTTTTCCCTTAAGTGGAACCTGGGGATTCGGCTTGTGGAATGACCCATTCGGCATGTCACTTGGTTTTGGTGGAAATAAATTCCGTTTACCCACACTACCCAACGCCGCTTGGTTTTTTGGCGCATCGAAAGAAAATCATTTATCTTTTCAAAATGACAAGCCAGCCAATGGATTCATTGCCCAAAGTTTTCGTTCGCCAAAGTTTCATCCTTTGTTAATTCCAGCAGGCTTTGTATTTCCGTTCTCAAAAGAGCAAACAAGAAAATTAATGGGCAAAATCATTGAAGAAGATTCAAAAACAATTGATATTGATACAACTGAATGGCATAGTTACAAACTTGAATGGAATCAAAATCAAAGTCTTGTAGCTTGGTATATAGATGATATTCAAATATTTGAATCACAAGTAAATCCAAATCCACCTCTGGGGTTGGTCATTTGGATTGATAATCAATTTGCATCTTTTACGCCTGATGGAAAATTATCTTTTGGTGTGTTAGCAGGCGATGAAGCATGGTTGGAGATTGCTGATTTAGAATTAAATTAATAGGACATGATGATTATGCCCATGCCTTACATTAAATAAACTCAGGAGATTTTATGCGTCCGTTTATTGTTTTATTCATTCTTTTATTGCTCACTGCTCTTGCTTGTGGAGGTGGAGACGTCAGCACCCCAGCAGAATCAAACTCCCCGACGGAAGAAACGGTGACGCAAATCGCCTCAGGCTCAACGGGTGAACCTGTCACGCCAACTGCAACAGCTTCTCCGCAGAATGTCATTTATGTGGATACATTGGAGCAAGAAGTCTATCCATTTATTCAAAATGGAAAATGCTCATTTGCCGAAGCCATTATGGCAGCGAATACAGAAAAACAATTTGATTCTTGTAATACAGGAATCTTAGGTCAATCTGTGATTGAGTTAATGCCTGGCGAATATGTTTTCACCCAAGTTGACCAATCTCCGCCTGTGTATGAATGGTTAATCAGCGTCACTGATGTTGGTACAGCACTTCCGCCAATTGTTTACCCGCTTACTATTCATGGCAATGGAGCAATATTGAAGCGTGATGAAAATTCAGAA
>JAEURF010000100.1 GCA_016789205.1 Anaerolineales bacterium | reverse complement strand
TGAGTCCAGTTTGTATGGCTGCATTGTCAAAAACCCGAAAGAACTGCAAGATTTACAAAAAGATGTGGCTTCGCTCAAAAAATATCTGGTTACATTAGAGGAACGAGAATTAGAAGCAATGTTCAAATCTGAAACAGCCAGTGCTGAATATGAAAAAGCAAAAACAGAATTGGAATTGCTTCAAGCCAAACGCGGTAATGAACATAAAAAACTAATCGAAGAACAAGCGTCGCTGACGAAACAACTAGAAAGTTTAGCAGATGAGCGCGAAGCGTCACTTGCACCGATTGAAGTAAGTTTGTTACAAAGCTATGAAGATTTGCGCCGGCAAAAACGCGGCGTCGCTGTAGCAGAAATTGAAGATAATGCTTGCGCCTCATGCGGTACAGATATTAACGCCTCCGCGCAACAAAACGCAAGAAGACAAATTGTATATTGTCCATCATGCGGACGAATTTTATTTGCAAGATAATTCATTATGCCTTTTCTTTTCGCACTTGACCCCATTTCATTTCTCATCGGCTTTATATCAGCCACTATTTTTTGGTTTGTCGTCAGCCGTGCGCGCCCACTCATAGAAGAATTACGCGAAAACATGAAAGCGCGGCGTGAAGAAGCGCAAGCGCGAAAAACAACTTCAATCGAAGAAAACCACCGTCGTGCCACATTGCGTCGCGCACAGGGCATGCATCTCGCGGCGCAACTTTTCGCATTAGATGAAATTTTGCAAGAACCATTTCTACTCGCGCCACCACAACGCGTTGAGCCGGGCATTCCGCCAAAGTTTGAAGATATCGTCACCCAAACATTACCTTATTTACACACTTGGCCCGAAATCGCGGCAGTCTATCATCCACAAACTTTAACATTGCCACAAGCCATCTCAGGAAATGTAAACCTTGCCATCATCGGTCAGCCCGGGTCAGGCAAAACCGTTGCACTTGCCCACCTAGCCTCGCTTGCCGCCAATCGTAGTGAACAATTAGGAAATTTACAAAACATCGTGCCATTCTTAGTACACGTTGCCGATTTGAATCTTCCGCATACCGATACAAAAAATGTTTTGAATCCAATTATCGAAGCCGCATCAGAACATGCTTCTTTATTTGATTTCAATAAACTTTCTGCATTTATCAACACCGCTTTCAGAAATGGAAATAGTTTATTACTAGTAGATGGCTACGATGAAATCACGCCAGATGAACAAGCCTTAGTCTCTGACTTCTTCAAACTCGTTTTACAAAATTATCCTGAAACAAAAATTGTCACCACTGGCGCACCAGAATATTTAGATGGCTTAATTCCGCTTGGCTTTGCACCTTTGGCTATCTCTGCTTGGTCAACAAATCAAAATCAAAAATTTTTGGAACAATGGGGACGACTTTGGTCACAAACCGTTGCGATGGAAGCCTGGTCACAATCGAATTTACAAGGCATTGACCCGCTTCTACTTAACGCCTGGCTGGGTGCTGACCTGACAAATTTATCTCCACTTGAATTGACTTTAACCGCATGGGGCGCGTATGCTGGAGATAGTTTAGGTCCGCATGTGTTAGAAGCCATTGCCACTCACATTCGCAGAATTGCACCAGAAAATACACCCGTTGCCGCATTAGAAACGTTGGCGATGCAAGCCATCCTTTCTGCACAACCAGTGTTTGACCCACGCAAAGCAAAAGATTGGGTCAAATCATTTGAGGTGGTAGAACATGTATCCGATGACGAAACAGGTCAAACGTTAAGTGAAGAGGCGCAGGCAGAAGAGTCAAAAACACAAAAAGGGAAAAAAGTCGAAAAGGTTGCCACGCCTTCTACCAGTTTGCTAGACAAAATGACATCCAGCGGGTTGTTAGTTTTATATCCAAATAATAAAATGCGCTTTACTCATGCCGTGCTTGCCGGGTATTTAGCAGGACATGCGTTGACCACATACAATGCGGAAGAAAAGATTCTCAATCAACCAGATTGGTCTGGAAAATATTTAACGATGCGTTATTTTGCCGCACATGGTGATGCAAGTAAATTAGTGCAATCACTGTTAGAGTTTTCTCGCTTGCCCATGCACCGACCTTTGTTTGCGGCGGCACGTTGGTTACGAGATGCGCCAAAAAATGCGGCATGGCGCGGAAAAATGTTTGGCACATTGGCGGCAATTTTACAAACTGAGGGTATTCCCTTAAGTTTACGTGGACAAGCGATGGCGGCATTTGTTTATAGCAATGACCCTAGCGCCGCTTCATTATTCCGTCAATTAATTAATTCACCTTCCTTTGAGTTGGTGCATTTGGCTGTTTTAGGTGCCGGTGCAATGCGGGATGTAAAATCTGTGAAGCCTTTAGAAATGGCACTGCAAGCACCGAGCCTATCGGTGCGGCGTGCGGCTTGTATGGCTTTGGTTGCGATTAATATCAATGAGTCATTAGAAATTGTGGCGCAAACTTTATTGAATGGTGATGAAGATATCCGCCGTGCGGCTGGTGAAGCCATTGCTATTGATACGAATGAAGGTCATGCGATGCTACGAGACGGCATCACTATTAATGATATTTTGTTACGCCGTGCTGTGGTATATGGGTTAGGACGCATTCAAGAAGATTGGGCAATTGAGATGCTCAAGAAAATTCAAATTGAAGATGAGCAATGGGTTGTGCGTAATGCCGCCACTGAAGTTTTGGATTCTAAGTTAGCAGTCAACTCATTGGCGCCGACAAGATTAAGTGTTCCGCATGAATCTCCATGGTTGATTGAATTCGCCGCTAAAAAAGGTTTGGGCGTTTCGCCCGGCACACCTGCAACTGATATTTTCTTGTTGGCATTGAAGGAAGACGACCCAGATGCCCGCCTCGCGGCATTACCTTATTTGAAATACCATCCAAATGAAGGTGTGATTTCGCAAATTTATAACGCCATGTATAACGATGACCCTGAATTAAGAGAAGCGGCATATCTCACACTATGGGAAATGGGTGTAAGTGGCGTGAAACTTCCGCACCCGAGTCAGTATGGTTTAGGTTAGGAACTTTTTTGGGACGCAGATGAACGCTGATTTACGCTGATAAAGCAACTTTAAAAATCCGTGCAAATTCGCGGAATTCGTGGCAAAAGGTCTGAATATGTTAATTACAAATGCAAATGTTATTACTTGGGAATCTCCAAATCGTGTGCTTGCGAATTATGCAATCTATATTGAAGGTGGCTATATTCGTGAGATTGGTACTACCAAATCTTTAACTGCCAAACATCCGAAAACAAAACCGACCGATGCAAATGGTCAATATGTGATGCCGGGCGGAATTTGTGCGCACACGCATTTTTATGGCGCGTTCGCACGTGGCATGGCAATTCCTGGCAAGGCTCCTAAAGATTTCCCTGAGATTCTGCAAAAGTTGTGGTGGCCCCTCGACCGTTCGCTTGATGCGGAAGGCGTGCGCTATTCGGCTTTAGTATCGCTTGTGGATGCCATCAAACACGGCACCACTACTTTAATTGACCATCATGCTTCACCAAATTTTATTGAAGGCTCGCTAGATGTCATTGCGGATGCGATGGATAGAAGTGGGTTGCGCGGTGTGCTATGTTATGAAGTGACAGATAGAGATGGAAATGAAAAAGCCAATGCGGGGATCGAAGAAAACATCCGCTTTATCAAACGCCTGACGAATGACCCACATCCACGCCTCGCCGCGACGTTCGGCTTGCATGCTAGTTTAACGTTATCGGGCGCCACACTTCAAGCATGTCGCTCCGCGGCACCGGATGGTGTTGGCTTTCATATCCACACGGCTGAGCATGAATCAGATGAATATGACAGTTTGAATAAAACTGAAATGCGTGTGATTGACCGTTTACAAAAACACAATATTCTCGGTCCTAATACGATTACTGCACATGGAGTCCATTTTGATGCACGCGAAATGGAAATATTGAAAGAAACAGAGACATGGCTCACCCACCAACCTCGCTCAAATATGAATAATGGTGTTGGCGTTGCACAAATTGAATCTATGCTGAGAATGGGAATCAAAGTTTGTTTAGGCAATGATGGTTTTACCAACTCGATGTGGGATGAATGGAAAACAGCGTATCTGTTACATAAAGTTCATCATCGCGACCCACGCCGCATGGGCGGATATGATGTACAACAAATGGCTGTATATAACAATGCAGAATTAGCAGAATCATTTTTCCCAAATACTTCTATCGGAAAAATTGTCCCCGGCGCAATTGCCGATTTAATTTTTGTAGATTACAAACCATTTACACCTTTATTTGATGGCAATTTACCTTGGCATATTATTTTTGGCTTTCAACAAAGCATGGTGACAGCCACAATGGTAGAAGGTAAATTTTTAATGAAAGATAGAAAATTGCTCACTTTAGATGAAGAAGAAATTGCGGCTCGTGCCAGAGAAATTGCTCCAAAAATTTGGAAGCGATATGAAGACGAAGTTGCAAAAGTAAGTTGATTGTGGAATCAGGGAGCTTGCTCCCGTATTACGCCAGCGAGCTGGCTGATTCCATATTGGAGAATACATGAAAGAAAATCATCTTTTATTATCCATTGCTGTGCTAGGGGGAACGGGTAAACAAGGCAAAGGTCTTGCTTTTCGTTGGGCGCGTGCAGGGTATCACATTTTAATTGGTTCACGCGAAGAAGAAAGTGCAAAAAATGCCGCAAATGAATTAAAAACAATGCTTGGTGAAGGAGTCTCTATCACTGGCATGAGCAATTTGCAGGCGGCGAAAGAAGCGAACATTGTTGTGTTATCTGTTCCATATTCTGCTCATCGCGCAACGCTGGAATCAGTCAAAGAAAATCTGCAAGGAAAAATTCTCATTGATGTAACAGTGCCATTGGTTCCACCGAAAGTATCCAAAGTACAAATGCCATCAGCAGGGTCAGCCGCGCAAGAAGCAAAAGAAATCGTCGGTGATGGTGTGGAAGTGTGCGCCGCTTTTCAAAATATTTCGTATGAACATTTGATGACGGATGATGAAGTAGCATGTGATGTGTTGGTGACAGGCACAAGCAAAGAAGCGCGCGAAGAAACTTTGAAACTTGTGCAAGCCGCAGATTTAATTGGTTGGGATGCTGGACCGATTGAAAACTCTGTCGTCGTTGAAGGTTTGACCAGTGTTTTGATTGGCATTAATAAGAAATACGGCTCCACTCATGCGGGGATTAAGATTACAGGTGCAACAAATAGTAATTTGTAATTGGCAATTACTATTTACAAATTACTATGTCATTAATACTCACAGCACTTAAAAATATTCCTCTCATCCGCCAAGGTGACAATTTGGCGGATTATCTTCTTAATTCATTAAGCGAAACACAAATTGAATTACAAGAAAATGATATTTTGGTATTGGCGCAAAAAATTGTCAGCAAAGCCGAAGGGCGAATGGTGAATTTAGCGGATGTACAACCCTCTCAAAAGGCAATTGAACTTTCACAAAAAACTGAAAAAGATGCTCGCTTGGTTGAATTGATGTTACAAGAAAGCAATGAAGTAGTACGCTTTCGCAAAGGTGTAATTGTCGTTGAACACAAACTTGGATTCATTTGCGCCAACGCAGGCATTGACCATTCCAATGTTTTAGGTGATGGGGATAATAAAGATGTAGTTTTGCTTTTGCCCAAAAATCCTGATAACTCTGCAAAACAACTTCGTGATGAAATAAAAAAAAGAACAAATAAAAATATTGGAGTGATGATTATCGATTCACATGGTCGTGCATGGCGCAATGGAACCGTTGGAATTTGTATTGGCTTAAGTGGAATCCCTGCAATTATAGATGAACGAGGTTGGAAAGATTTATTTGGTTATACATTGCAAGCCACTATTATCGGTGTGGCAGATGAACTCGCCGCCGCCGCATCCCTTGTAATGGGGCAAGCCGCAGAAGGTACGCCTGCTGTTCATGTTCGCGGATTTCCTTATCCACTTGGCGAAGGAAGTTTACAAGAATTAATCAGACCAAAAGATATGGATATGTTTCGTTAATCAGACCGTAGACGGTGGACGACAGACGGTCTACGGTCTTCCGTCTATCGTCATAAACTGCTAACAAGACTCTTATATACACTTGATAAACTTCAAAAAAACTTTGGAGTATCAAAATGAATTTCCCAGAAAAATTTTTAGATTTATTCAAACCCGAAACAAAAGCATTTTTATTTTTAGCAACCGTCAATGCCAATGGCACACCACAACTTTCGCCTGTTTGGTTTGATACCGATGGAAAACATATTCTTATCAATACCAATGAAGGTCGGCTCAAAGACCAAAACATGAAAGAACGTCCAAATCAAATCACAATGGTCATTCAAGACCCAAATGACCCGTATCGTTATCTTGGCATCAAAGGCAAAGTTGTTTCATCAACAACGCAAGGTGCAGACGAACACATCAACAAACTTTCACTTCAATATGATGATAAGCCATGGAAATATCG